>JBFYLU010000027.1:0-6077 GCA_041305285.1 Nanobdellota archaeon | reverse complement strand
GGAAGAAGTTTCTGCTCCTGCTGAAGACGCAGAAGCTCCAGTTGAGGAAGAGTAATTTTACGTTTTATAATCATTTTTATTTTTTATACTTTATTTTCTATTTCTTTTTTGTTTATCTTTTATTCAGAACTATGCTGCTAATTCATTGAAGAAGAATCTTATATGCCTAAACTCTCTGCAAGCTTGTCTCCTGCAACAATTTCAGGAACAATCACTACTTTTGCACCTGCTTTTTTCAGTTTGGACACATGCTTGGTGTTTTCACATCTCGCATAGATTTCAATTCCTGGATTAAGCTCTTTTGCAGTTAGGGTAATCATTATGTTTGCTTCTGTTTTTGGAAGAGTAATAATTAACTTCTTTGCATCCTTGACTCCTGCTTTTAATAATACCTCTTCCTGCTCTGCACTTCCTTCCACTACAATGTATTTCTTTTTTTTCAAAGAAGCAACAACTTCAGGATTCATGTCTGTAATAACAAATTTCCCTTTTTTCTCAGATAAAACTCTTGCAACCTCTTCACCAACTCTTCCGCCTCCAGCAATAATCACGTGTCCTTTCATTTTATTCAATATAGATGCATACAACTTTGTTTTTAAATATTTCTTTAAGTTTCCAGCAAGAATCATGTCTGCAATACTCCACAGCACCCACCAAATAAGAAAAACCCCGACTAATGCAAGAAATATCTCTAAAAGTCTTTCTTGCAATGAAGAAGACTCCTCAAACATAAATGCAAGAGTCTGCAATGTTCTTAAAAAAGATTCTTTAAAAGAAATTCTGCTGATTATAGTAAACCCAACACTTCCAATTATAAATATGCATAAAATTGCCAAAAAGAAAATCTTTAATCTTTTAGGAAACTCTTCAATCTCTTTTATTTGCGCCCCTCTTGACATTTTTTCTCTCTTGAATAAACCTTCAAGTGTTTATAATTATTTCTAAGGAATAGTGATAAGATTAAGCAAGATTTATATGTCATTAAATCACGTAAAGATATGAAAAGGCCAAGTTATCGTAATCATCTGGATTTGGAGATGGCTTTGCGTTCAGATGGGTTTCCTTATGCACTTGCAGTTTTGCAGTCCAGAGTAGCCAGTATTCCAAGAAACAGCTTTATGATTACAGATAAAGATTTGTTTGTAATTGAAAAAACAAAGTCTATTTTAGAAAGATTATTAGATGCAGAAGTAAAGCAAGCAACTGTTAATTATAATGGAGAAGAAAAGCACAGAATTTGGGTATGTTGCAAACATCTTCTTGATTTTGTCTCTTTTCAAACAAGGAATAATCAAAAAGTTCCAGGTTATGTATTTGAAAACCCAGAATACAGGGAAAGCTACATCAGGGGGTTTCTTGATTCAAGAGCATGCATTACTTATTCTCCTCATCAAGATGCAAGTTATCCAAGGATTATTATCTCTAAAAAGAATCCAAGATTATTAAGAAGTTTAAGGGGATTATTGCAAGCACAAGGATTAAGTCCTTCTTTAAAGAAAAGAGTTTTAAGACTGCATAAATCCAAGGATATTGTTAAAGTAATTGAATCCCAATTAATCACAGACTCTCAAAAATTAGAAAGATTAAGAAAATTAGCTTATACTTGCCCAGTTTGATTGAACTTTTTCATTGCCTGCTCAAGAATAACTTGAGGCGCATATCCTTTTCTGCTGCATGCTTTGGCAAAATCATCATAAACTGCCTGATCTACATTATAGTCAAGTTTTCTTTTCTTTGCTCCAGGTGGTGTTGCTGCCATATTATATTTAGAAAAATTAGGTATATAAATCTTTTAGATAAACTATGTCCTGTGTCTTATAAGAGGTTCAAGAAAACACAAAAAAAACACAAAAAACAGAAAATATACTGGGTAAATTAATCCTAAAAAACCAAGAAATCCAAGAAAACCAAAATGCCAATCTAATTTAAAGAACATGATATTGGCAAGTGTATTAGATATAAGTATTTTACTCTTTGCTCGGCTCTTCAGTTTCTTCTTCCTCTTCTTCAAGCTCTTCCTCATCTTCTTCGTCTTCATCAACATCTTCTTCTTCATTGTCTTCCAAATCTTCTTCCACTTCCTCTTCATCTTCAACTATCTCAATATCTTCAAGAACCTTGAGTATTTTGTCTAGCTTAGTATTAATTTGTTTGAATTGCTCTGCAGATATTCCTGGTTGAGAACCTGAACCTCTATTTCCTCTTGAACTAAAACTTCTATCTTGCCTTGAGCCGCCATCTTGTTTAAAACAATCACTGCAAAGAACAGGCTTTCCTGCACTTGGCCTAAATGGAACCTGGCATTCTTTTTTGCATTTATCACAAATAGCATCATGCATTTCAACAGGTCTTCTGTCTCTGTTTCTATTGAAACCGCCTCTATCACCAAATCCACCTCTATCTCCGAATCCGCCTCTGTTTCTGTTAAATCCTCCAGATCTGCCTCTAAAGCCATCGCTTCTTCCTCCTCTATCGTTTGATCTGAAGTTTCCCATATTTATTTACTTCAAATGGCGTTTATAAATATATGTTAATGGGCAAAGAAAATAAACGCCCCAGATGATTTTTAAATCATCGTGCGTTCGACAGCAAATCTGGAATTTGTTTACAAATTAGAACGCCCCAACCGGGAGTCGAACCCGGATCGCATCCGTTCTGCGAATCTGAAACCATGTTTGAAGGGTTTCATTCTCGCGACAGGGATGAGTCATAGCCGCTAGACCATTGAGGCACGTCTGTGTCAGTCTCAGATACTTTATTCATGCCGAGTTTATTTTTTAAACCTTACTAAACCTTAAAAACTCCGCTTTCATATATTATTTATGGGCTTAAAGAGTGCATTTTCAAAACATCTTGTAACTGTAATTGCTGTTACTTTCTCTCTCTTTATATTATTCCTTGCAATTTATTTTTATATTTTCTTTAATAAGGAGATAAATGCAATAACTCTCTCTTTGGATTCATTAAAAGACACAAATAATCTAGGAATAATAAACAGCATAAGGAACAACATGGGAGACATGAAATTCTTGTTTACCTCTCAGCTTGCTACTTTGCTTGCTGCAATTATTTCTCTTGCAATTGGATTATGGTATAGCATTCAATTATACATGGTTGAAAAAAGAAATGCACTTATTGACCCTTTAACTCAATTATATAATAGAAAAGCTGTTTTCTTTGAACTAAGAAGAGAGTTAAGAAAATCAGAAAGATACGGGCATCCAACAAGTGTTGCAATGCTTGACTTGGATTTTTTCAAGAAATACAATGACCAGCTTGGGCATGTTGCTGGTGACAGGCTTTTGAAAAGATTTGCAATGATTCTAAAAGAAAACGTAAGGGAATATGATATTTATGGAAGATATGGGGGAGAAGAATTTATTATTGTCTTCCCAGAAACAGGTGTTAGTGATGCAGGGAAAGTATGCAACAGAATTAAGGAAGTCCTTGAAAGAACCCAGTTTCACGGACAGGAAAAAATGCCCTTTAAAAAAATAACAGTAAGCATTGGAGTTGCAGAAGTAAAAGGAAAAAGAAAAATAAACAAAGAAACACTGATTCATAATGCAGACGTTTGCTTGTACAAGGCAAAAGAAGCTGGAAGAAATCAAGTCCAGGAATGTCCTTTTGGTGCGTAAATTATTTAATTTTATCTCTTAATCTCTGATTCTAATCTCTTGCCTAAGCTTGTCATATCAACAACCTCTAATCCAGAAAGCGCAGCTATAGAATCAGCTTCTTCTCTAATTGCCTGATATGCTCTTTTGTTTGCAGTTTCAATATCATGCTCTACACCAATTAATCTGTCATCTGTTTCTATAATAAAATGTTCTTCTGATTTTTCAATATACACTGAATTTCTAAAAGCAATTTGCCTTGTTACTCCATTATCTCCCGTAACTCTATGCAATCCATACCATATTGGAAGGCTCTCGTTGCTTAATGAAAGTCTTTCTGTAATTTCAAAATATTCTGAGGGTGTTTGTTCTGGCATATTTATCTTCATAAAAATCCATTAATAAATATAATTGTAATATAAACAATATAATTATCTGTTCTTATTTTTATTCAAAGACAGAACCCTTCACATTCGCAACTTCATCCCTGGTCATTTCTGCGCTATCAATAAATTTGTGTCTTATTGCCTTTGCAGTTAAGATATCTCCTTCAACTTCGCTTATAGTTCTCTCAAGCCCTCTCTTCTCTTCTTCTAAAACAGCTCTTTTATCTGCAAACATTTTCTGGTATCTGTAAAGGGCTTCTAATACTCTCCCTCTTAATTCTGGTTTTCGTGGAGCTGAACTTCCTGCTTTCAGAAGCTCAAACAAATTATTCATACAATTATTTAATCCAGCACCTTCATACGCACTAACTCCAGTCTCATCTTCTTCTAGACTCCACCAGAAATCTTGTTTTTGAATTTTTTCTAATATCTCAGGCAATTGTTTCTCAAGACTTCCCAAATAAGCTTCTCTTTGCTTAGTCTGCATTTGTTGTATTCTCTCTCCTGGCAGAGAATAATTTATTTTTCTTGCCCATCTCTCAGCAGTTTGTAATAAGTGACAAAATTCATGCCCCTTAGACGCAACATCCTCCATTTTTCTGAGTAATTCTTCCATGGCTTCAGGAGTAGGTTGTTTATACTCCCCTGTTCCATCAAACTCTATTAGTTCTACTGGAACACCTTCAGCACTATGAAGAGGAGTAACAAAAACACCTTCACCACAATGATTGCAGTCATATACTGCTGTAACAAATCTATCATCACCGTTTATTGTCACACTAACTTTTGGCTCTTCTTTATAAGTGTTATTACATTTTTTGCAACGGTAACTAATGATTTCTGCAGGAGTTATAAGCCTATAAAGTGCAAATGAGCTCGCATCAAATTGTGATTGAACTGGCTCATGCCCTTCTGCAACAGCTTTGTTCTTTACTTTTTGCAGTTCTTCATCATCTATAAGAAACCTTATCCCTTTTTCAGCCTCATCTTCTCCCTGTCCTCTGGAAGAAACAAAATACTCTCTTTTCATAAAGACAAAACATTCTAAATGTTTATAAGAATTATGGTAATAAAAGAATAATCAAATCACGCTCTTCTTAATGTATTTATATTGTGAATAAAAAATAATTATATTTTCTAATATAATAGATTTTAAATATCAGAACAATGATAAGAGAATATGCCAAAAGAAAGCGCAAGATACCTTGAAGAATTTTTATCAACAGTGCGTACTTCAGGATTATATGCAATATTTCAACTAAAAGATGTTAGCTATATGCCAACCAGTTCTGCACATGAGAATCTTGGAAAAAGAATGATTCAGAAGGCTAGTGGACTTGATGAGAAAAGCTATAAAGCATTGACTGAATGTCTAGGAAATGAGCCAAGAATAAAATTTACCAGACTTGCTCATTGTAATGCAAACGGTATATTTGTTTATATGATGAATGCATATGGTTCTAAGCAGGGTTTTTTGCATATTAATGAATTAACACCAGACACTGAAATTAGAAAATTTCTTGATGTCTCTATGATTTCTCCTCAAGCCTTATTTCCCAAAATGCATAAAGTTAATGAAGCTAGAGTTGATAGTTCAAGAGCAGACTTTTACACACAGGATGAAGAAGGCTCTGAATGGTCAATTCATTGTGTTCCAGAAACTCTTAGTACTTTATAAAAGAATAATTATCCAAGCCTTTTAAAGAACAATACTACCATTAAATCAGCAATTAAACCAGCTATTCCTATAATTAATAAAACTACAGTCATCCACTTAGGAACAGCTTTCTTTTTGAATAAACTTATCAAAGAAAAAATAATTATATAAACAAAAACTAAAATTCCAAACCTATCCAAGAACTCTGGAGTTATCATTTTTTCCCGTCAATCTTTTTCATCCCATTCATGTATGGTTGCAAAACCTTTGGAATATTAATGCTTCCGTCTTTATTCTGATTGTTTTCAATCAATGAAATTAATAATCTTGGAGTTGCCAATCCGCTTCCATTTAATGTGTGCACAAACTTTAATCCTTCCTTGCCTTGATAACGAATATTCATTCTTCTTGCCTGGA
>JBFYLU010000026.1:0-4347 GCA_041305285.1 Nanobdellota archaeon | reverse complement strand
TCAGTGCTTCAACATCTGGCTGGCTTGTAACTCTGTGGGAAATAACAATATCTGACTGAGTCATGACATCTCTGTGAATTTGTCCTGGTTGCTGAGTTGCCAGTGCCATTGAAATTCCTGGCTGTCTTCCTTCTCTTAATAATTGTATTAATGCATCTGTTGCAACTGTCTTGCCATTTAATGGAAGAAATTCATGAGCTTCATCAATAAAAAACCAAACCAAAGGATAATCTTTTTTTTCTTCTCCTGAAAGAACATCAAGTCCTTTTGATATTGAATTTATTTCTTCTGATTTTCTTGCAGCCATTCTTTGATTAAACACTTTCCTGCAAATAAGGCTGATTACTAATGCTCTGACATTAAAAGCTCCTACTGAATTGTAAACACTCAAGTCCATTATTGTTGTTGTCCCTGCATTAATCAAATCCTCTACTTGTGTTGGTTCATCTTCTTGTCTTGCAAAAACCCCCCAGGTGTCTGCAGCCTCAAATAATCCTATTGCAGCTTCTTTTATTTCTCTCTGGGTTTTTTCATCTTTTTCAATAAAACTAATTATCTTGGGAATATCAAATTCTTTTTCCTCTTGCTTTATCTTGTTGATTGTTCTTTGAATTAAAACAGACACAGGATTAATCAAATCCAGGCTAAATGTAAGTATCCAGTCTTCTGCCTGCATTTCTGTTACATCAAGGGCAAATCTTTCATCCACTGGAATCCCTCTTTCTGAATAATCATCATAATGGCCAAATGGAACAAATACCTTTATTGGGAGATTCTTTCCTTTTAACTGCCAGTCTTCTAATAACCCCCTGTCTCTTTCATTAGTGTATTTCATTGTCCAATAAATTCCCATTGTGTCAAAAATTAATGAACCAATGTTTTGGCTGACTTCTTTGGGGAGATTTGAAAGCTCTTCTGCAATAACTCCGAGAGTATAAGATTTCCCAGAACCTCTTTTTCCTGCCACTAAAACTACATGTGATTTTGCAACATCCATGAAAATTTTATTGCTTAAAGAAGTATACTGCCCCATTTTTACATATCCTTTTCCAATGTAAACTAATCCTTTTTTTTCAAGAGCTTTTTTATCAGCTTCGTTTCTGCCTATTATAATATCATAAGCCATTGAAAACAACCTCCTCTTTTTTTTCTGTCATAATATTAGTTATGAGAAATCAATTTTTAATCTTTTGGATAGTTTACCAAAAGCTTTTTAAGGTTGTAATTATCTTAATTCTCATGGAAAATAATGAACCTAAGGATGCAGTCAAGGAATCACAAGATAGTGTGAAACCAGAACATCACGCTGTTCATCATGAAAGAAAGCCTATGGGAGAGAAATTAAAATCTAATCCATGGATTATTTCTTCTGTTGTTTTAGGAGTTATTGTTTTGGTTCTTTTGGTTAATACTTTTAGTGGAATGACTGGAGGAGTTACAGGTGTTTCAGAAGATGTTGCTGCTCAGGCAATCCTGGACTTTGCAAATTCACAAACAGGCGGTGGAGTTGAATTAGTTAAGGTAAATGAAAAATATGGATTATATGAGGTTATTGTTAATTATAATGATGAGGAAATACCTCTTTATATTACAAAAGATGGAAAGAATTTAGTTCAAGGAGTTACTCCTTTATCTGCTTTTGAAGAAAAAGAATCAGAACCAGCACCAGAAGCTGCTCCTGCAGTTACAAAATCAGATAAACCTGAAGTTGAATTATTTATTATGACACACTGTCCTTATGGAACACAAGCTGAAAAGGGGTTTATACCTATGATTAAAGCAATGGGAAGCTTGATTGATGCAAAAATCAGGTTTGTTCATTATTTCATGCATGATCCAGAAGAAACAGAGACTCCAATACAAGTTTGCATAAGAGAAGAACAATCAGCTAAGTATTTGGATTACTTGGAATGCTTTTTAGAAGATGGAAACTCATCAAGATGCTTGGATAAGGTTGGAATTGATGAAGATGATTTGAATGATTGCCTTGAAAATGGAAATGCTGAGAAATATTATGCTGAAGATTCAAACTTAAGCAAAGAATATGGTGTTCAGGGAAGTCCTACTCTTGTTGTTAATGGAGCAATTGTTTCAAGTGGAAGAAATCCTACTGCTTATTTAACAACTGTGTGCAGTGCATTTAATACTGCTCCTGATGAATGCAGTTCTTTGGAATTGTCTTCTGAAAACCCAAGTCCTGGATTTGGATATTCTGCAACTGGAAGCAACACACAAGCTCAGTGCTGAAAAGCATAATTCTTATAAACTTAATAAATAAGGAATTTTTATGGCATTTGAACCCTTTTATAACTCTCCTAGAACACTTCAAAGTTTTGAACAGTTGTGTGATTTATTAGACCAAGAAGAAATGAGGACTGAAAGAAGTTCTGAATCAGGGATTGTTCTTGTTATTGATTCTGAAGGAAATAAAGAGAGGTATTTCAAGGAATTTAATATCACAAGAGAGGATAGAGATGAATTAAACAACAGAATCAGGGAGTTTTTAATAAGAGGAGAACATCAAGATGGAATGTCTGTTTTAGACAGGCAGTCTTACAGGCAAGAAGCAGATGATTTATTTAAGATTATTTCTGCTTATGCTCATTGCCTTCCTGAAGTTGCTAAGGATTCTTTTGATGCTTATTGCGATGGTTGCTTAAAACCAGCAAGAGTTGAAGTTGGAGAAAAAGAAGTCATTGTGCATTGCAAGGATTGCAATAAAAAGATCTTTGAATAATTAGAATCTAAAACTCGCATAACCAACAACTGAATTTTTATCTCCTGTAATATCTCCTGAATTTTTGTACTCAATTAATCTTGGTTCCCAGTTTTTTAATTTGCATAATTCCATCATGATGATTAGTGCAGATTTTCCGCATGCATCTATGTCTTCGCATTTTTCGCATGCTTCTATAGAGTTTATTGTTTTTCTGTCTGTTTCAACTGCTTTGTCATATTGCATAAAGTGGCTTAAGTCAGTTGAGAAAATAAATACAGCATCTTTAATCTTTGAGATTTCTAGTGCAATTTCTTTTGCTTTTTCCTTGTTTATTTCTCCTGTTACTAAAGGGAGAATTTCTTTGAAACCAAGTCTTTGAAGAAATGGAATTTGATTGTCAATTGAATGCTCATAATCAAGGGTTTTGAAGTTATTTTTTATTAAGTTTATCTTGCCTAAGGGAGTTTCAATTTCTTTCAGGGTTCTTACTCCTTCAAATCCAGTATAATGGCTTGGACCGATTACCATTGCTTTTGTTTTCTTGCTATTTTTTAACATTGCAAAGGCTTTTCCTGCAATTTTTCCAGAGAATTCATAACCTGCATGGGGAACTATCAAGCCATTGATTTTTTGCTTTTTTGCAGGAATATTCATTAGTTCATCAAGGAGTTCTGCTAGTTTTTCCTTGTTTTGAGGGTACCATGCAATTGCCATAAGATATTTAAGAATACTCTATTTATTAGTCTTATGAAGGAATGCAAGCTGTATAAAAAAGAGAAAAATAATCAGGTGAGATGCACTGCATGCTGTCATAGATGCATTATTTCTGAAGGAGCATTAGGAATTTGCGGAGTAAGGAAAAATGTTAATGGAAAGCTCTATCTTAGTGTTTATGGGAGGGTTATTTCAAAAAATGTTGATGCTATAGAGAAAAAGCCATTGTATTATTTTCTTCCTGGAACTTTTGCTTATTCAGTAGGAACTTTTGGATGCAATTTCAGATGCGGGTTTTGCCAAAATTATGATATTTCACAAGCACAGGAATCTGAGAGTTATTTGGAAGGAATTTATGGAGAGCTAATGACTCCTAAGCAGATTGTTGATGAGGCAATAAGAACAAAATGCAAAAGCATTGCTTATACTTACAATGAGCCGACAATATTTATTGAATATGTCAAGGATATTGCTGTTCTTGCAAAGAAAAAAGGACTGAAAAATATTTTAGTTACTAATGGATTCATGACAAAAGAATGCATGAATTTTGTTGGAAAGCATATTGATGCAATGAATATTGACTTGAAAGGATTTAGTGATGAATTTTACATGAAAAATTGCAAGGCAAAACTCCAGCCTGTTTTGGATACAATTAAACTAGCTCACAAGATGGGGATTCATATTGAAATAACTACTTTGATTGTGCCTGGAGAAAATGATTCCAAGAAAGAACTTGAAGAGATTGCAAAATTTATTGCTTCTGTAGATAAAAATATGCCATGGCATATCTCAAGGTTTTTCCCAATGTATAAAATGCTGAACAAAGAAATAACTGGCATTGAAAAATTAAAAGAAGCTGAAAAAATAGGAAAGAAATATTTAAAGCATGTTCATATAGGAAATGTATAATGGCA
>JBFYLU010000025.1:0-4704 GCA_041305285.1 Nanobdellota archaeon | reverse complement strand
AAAAATATTTAAGAACATATGGGAATTAGTTTATTCATGAAAAAGATTGGGGTGGTAATTTTTTTAGCAGTCCTTTTGCTGGCTTTTTTTGTTGCACAAAAATTAACTGATGATTCTAGTACAATTAATGGTAATGTTGTCTTGGAAGAAGAGCAAGACATTGCAAAAGTCCAGGTGAGTGACGAAGTTATTGAAGAAGTTGAAAAAGGCAATGAGGTAAGAGTTTATATTAAGTTCAAGGATTCTGCTTTAGGCAAGAGAGGAATTGCTTCTGATGTCAAAGCAGAGATTGAAGAGTCTATTAATATAAGGCATGAATTTAGTGAGAAAGTATCTGCAATTATTTCTGAAGAAGAGCTTGAAGAATTAAAAATCAACGAAAATATTGAATCAATTGATATTGTTGGCATGAGGCAGATTTTTCTCCAGGATTCTGTTCCTTTGGTTAATGCAAGCAACACATGGAACTTGCAAGTAGATGAAAGTAATTTAACTGGAAAAGGAGAAACTGTATGCATATTAGATACAGGAGTAAACTTTAATCATGCTGATTTAAGTGGAAGAAATCTTACTTGCATAATTGATTGCGTAAGTGGAGAAAGTTGTGTTGAAAATTGCTCTGCAACTGACTGGCATGGGCATGGCACACATGTTGCAGGAATTGTTGGAGCAAACGGGAATATAAAAGGAGTTGCCAAAGAAGTTAATTTAATTTCTGTTCAGGTGTGTAATTCTGAAGGAGGATGTGCTGAAGATGACACTGAAGCAGGAATCCAGTGGTGTGTTAATAATTCAGAGGATTATAATATTTCTGTTATAAGCATGAGTCTTGGAGCAGATTGTAATGATTATCCAGAAAATTGCCATTCAGATTATTGTGATTCTGTTTCCCCAGAAGCAAATGAAATTAATGCTGCTGTGGCTAAAAATATCTCTGTTGTTATTGCTACTGGAAATGACTTAAACACAACTCATATTTCTGAGCCTGCTTGCATACAAAATGCAACTCCTGTTGCATCAAGCACTAAACCCTCAGAAGGAATAGCATCTTATTCTAATAGAAACTCTCTTGTATTATTAGTTGCTACTGGAAGTGGTATAAATTCTACTTATAATAATGGTGCATATACTCTAATGTCAGGAACATCAATGGCAACACCGCATGTATCTGGGGCTATTGCAATATTAAATCAGTATAAAAGACTAGAAGGAAATAATATTCTTACTCCAAGCCAAGCAGAAGATGCATTAAATGACAGTGGAAAAAGAATTTATGACTCTAGCTCTGGATTAAATTATTCAAGAATAGATGTTTATTCAACAATATTAAATATTGATACAAGTGCTCCTGAAGTAACAATGAGCTCTCCAGCAAATAATTTAGTAAGTTCAAATGCAAACCAGACATTTACCTGCAGTTCAATAGATTCCTTACAATTGGCTAATTTAACCATTTATGTCTGGAACTCTTCCAATGCATTAATTGGAGAAACAAATTTTAATGCAACAGACAATAGTTTGCTATTATCTTTAAATCTTACCTTAGAAAATGGCACCTACAAATGGAACTGCCTTTCATATGATGCAAAGGGAAATTCAGATTATGGAAGTGATTCTAACTACACTATAAAAATAGGAACAATGTCTGTCTCTCTTGATTCTCCGAGCAATAATACTTACAAAAAAGTAAACCTAACTAATTTTAGCTGTTCAGTAAATGATTCTGTAGCTAATCTAACTAACCTCACTTTAAAATTATGGAACTCTCAAGGAACATTAGTTTATAATAATACCACTAGCATTTCAGGGAAGTCAAATCAAAGCAATTTTAGTTATAATATTTCAAGCAATGCCAAGTATTATTGGAACTGCTATATTTATGATGAGCAGTTGAATCTGCTTTATGCAGACAGCAATAACACTCTTACATTTGATACAATTTCTCCAGTAGTAACTCTTAGTGACCCAGATGATGAAGATGAAGTTGACAGCGGAAGTGTGGCATTTAAATTTTCAGTGACTGATGCAAGTCCGATTGCAAACTGCAGTCTTATGATTGACGGAGAGGTAGAAAATACAAAAACCAGCATAACAGTAAATGCAACAAATACAATAACAGAGACAATGTCTGAAGGAGATTATGATTGGGAGATAAAATGCTATGATTTGGCTGGAAATTATGGAATATCAAGCGATATAATTTTGTATGTTATCACATCAGAGGATGATGAAGACGATGATGATTCTGGAAGCGGGGTTAGCGGAACTCCAAGCGGAGCAGTATATACTATCTCAGATGAAGATTTTGAAAATGGTGCAAGCAAGTTCATGAGAACCGGAGATATAATGAAGTTTAAGTTAGAGGGCACTGCGCATACCTTAAAAGTTGACAGTGTAAGTGCCCAACAAGTTAAAGTTACTCTTTCTAGTGACCCAATTCAATTAACCCTGGATCTTGATGAAACAGAAAAAGCAGATTTAGATAGCAATAATTTTTATGATGTTGAAGTAAAATACATTGAGTATAAGAATACTTTTGCAAACATAAGCATAAAACAGATTAATGAAGCAGTCCCAATACGAGAGATACAAACAACTTCCACAGGAGATGCAATTGGAACAGGAGAGAGTACAGCAGACAATGAAACTGCAATCTTTAACATCCCTGAAAAAATATCTGATACCTGGGGGAAAATGGGCAAGACAGGGCATATAATATTTTATATTGTTCTCGGAGCATTAGGCTTGGCTTTTCTTGGATTTTTAGTATATCAAAACAAGGAAAGAATAATGGCAAAGATTCCAAGAATTGAGATTTCTTTAAAAAAGAGACGAATGCCAAAAAAAGGCGAAACTTTATAAATTCATATGAATTATACTTCATATGAAAAATAGCACATATCATATATTCTTTAACACACTTGCTAATCCTTTAAGGATGAATATTATCTTGAGCTTAAAAGAAAAAGAAAAAAGTGTTACTGAACTTACAAAAGAGCTTAAAATTGAGCAGAGTAAGATTTCTCATGCACTTGCGCCTCTTAGATGCTGCAATGTAGTTAAAGTAAAGCAAAAAGGAAAAGAAAGAATGTATTTCCTAAATAAAGATACAATCATCCCAATACTAAATCTAATAGAAAAACACGCAAGTGTTCACTGTGAAACATGTTCGGCCTGCAAAAAATAAACGAAATATACCTGGATAATGCAGCAACCACCAAGGTGGATGAAAGAGTTGCAGAAGCAATGATGCAATATTATGTGGAAAGATATGGAAATGCTTCATCCACTCACTTAAAGGGTGAAGAGGCAAGAAGAGCAATAGAAGAAGCAAGAGAGGCAATAGCTAATTCGATTGGAGCGAGATACAAAGAAATAATTTTTACAGGAAGCGGGACAGAAGCAAATAATCTTGCTATAAAGGGATTATTCTTTAGCAATTACCCTGAAAAAAATCATGTGATAACAAGCAAGATAGAGCATGATTGTGTCTTGAATGCCTGCAGATGGCTTGAAACACAAGGAGCAAAGGTAACTTACCTTGATGTGGATGAAAAAGGTTTTGTTAATCCATTGGATGTTGAAAAGGCAATTACTAATAAAACATTTTTAGTAACAATAATACACGGAAATAATGAAATAGGAACAATACAGGATTTAAGGAAAATAGGGGAGGTTTGCAAAAAGAAAGGGGTTTTATTTCATACAGATGCGTGCCAGAGTTTTACAAAAGTTCCAATAAATGTAAAAAAAGATAATATTGATTTAATGACATTAAATGCACACAAGATTCACGGGCCAAAGGGAGTTGGTGCATTATATATTAATCCTGGAATAAAAATTACTCCATTGCTTCACGGAGGAGGGCAGGAGTTTGGATTAAGAAGCTCCACTGAAAATGTTGCGGGCATTGTTGGATTTGCCAAAGCATTTAAAATTTCAAGTTCAAGTGATGTCAAGAACATGAAGAAATTAAGAGATTATTTTATTGCTGAGTTGTTAAAGATTCCAAATACCAGATTAAATGGGGCAGAAGGAGACAGAAGATTATGCAATAACATCAATGTTTCATTTAATAATATTGAAGGAGAGGCAATTGGAAGCTTTCTTAATGCCAAAAAAATATACACTTCAACAGGAAGCGCGTGTTCAAGCAAATCTTTAGAACCAAGCCATGTTTTGGTGGCATTAGGGTTAAAGACTCTTACTGCAAACAGCTCAGTAAGGATTAGCATTTCAAAGTATACTACAAAAGAAGAAGTGGATTATGCCCTTGAAGAAATCAGGAAAACAGTGGAAAAATTAAGGAAAATAAGCCCGCTGTCCTAAATAAAATAAATAAAAAAATGACAAAAATAACAAAGAATACTAAGATGAGTGAAATACTTATGAAAAAGCCAGAGGCAGCAAGAATGCTAATAGAAGCAGGTATGCATTGTGTTGGATGCCCTATGGCAATGCAAGAAACACTTGAGCAAGGATGCTTAAGTCATGGCATGACAGAGAAGCAGATTGAAAAATTAATTAGGGAGTTAAACAAAAAATGACACTTAATTACAGTCCTGAGATAATGAAGCATTTCATGCATCCAAAAAACATGGGAGTAATAAAAAACACAGATGGAATCGGAAAGGTTGGAAATCCTATTTGCGGGGATATTATGTGGGTTTACATTAAAGTTGACAAGAATGATAAGATTAAGGA
>JBFYLU010000024.1:0-9213 GCA_041305285.1 Nanobdellota archaeon | reverse complement strand
CTGTTAAAGGAATAAAATGACAAGATTAACATCAAAAGACATAATCAGCCTTTCAAAAGAAGACAAAGAAAAGAAACTTAATGAGCTTAAATTAGAGTTAGTAAAGGCAAAGATAAGCGCTTCAAAGGCTGGAACATCAAAAGTAAAAGAAATTAAAAGAACAATTGCAAGAATACTCACATTCAACAAATCCAAGGAGAAAAAATCCAAAGAGGAGTTGAAAAAAGCTTTTGAAGATTCAAAAGCAAAGAAATAACCAATGGAAATAGATCCAAAAACAGGATTGCCTGTACAGGCAATTGAATGGGAAGATTTGACAAAGAGTTCCCAGAAAATAAAGGTAACAACAGACAAGAAAAGGTATGGAAAGATTGTTACCATAGTGAGCGGGTTTGACAAGGGAACAGACATCAAGAAAATCGCAAAAGCTCTAAAAAATGAGCTTGCTTGTGGGGGAACCTACAAGGATGGAATGATAGAGCTCCAAGGCGACCACACAAAGAAAATCAAGCCAATCTTGATAAAGCTTGGTTTTGAAGAGAACTCAATAGAAGAGTAAATCCCAAACAAAAAATGGCAAAAGAAAAAACAAAAAGTAAAATGAAAAATACAGAAAAAATAGTTGGAACACTGTCAAAGGAAAAGAAAATCATAGCTCGAGGAAGAATCTTTGAGGGAACTGTGATAAGAAAATTCCCAAAGAGAGTCACAATTTCATTTGAAAGAATGGTTTATGTAAGAAAATATGAGGGGTATGCAAGATACAGAACCAAACTGCACGCAAGACTTCCTGAAGACATGAAAGAAGAAATCAATATAGGAGATTTAATCCAGGTTCAAGAATGCAGGCCATTAAGCAAAATAATACACTTTATAACACTCAAAAAGATTAAAGATGCAAAAGAAATGAAAACTAAAGAGAAATTAGGAGAAGAAAAATGAAAGCAAATATAAAATTTTCATTCATTCAAATTAAACATAGAGGTCAATCCAAATGAAGGCAATAAGCGCTAGAATAACACCAGGAATGAATATCGGCACTAATTGCATTGTTGCTGATAATAGCGGAGCAAAGATTGCAAGAATTGTTGGAGTTAAAAGAGCAATGGCAAAAAAAAGAAAGCAAGTTAATGCAAAGATTGCAGACTGGGTAAAAGTAAGCATAAGAAAAGGAGACCCTGAAATGAAAGGAAAAGTTTTTGATGCTATTGTAGTAAGGCAAAAAAAATCATACAGAAGATTAAATGGAGAGAGAATTGCATTTGAAGACAATGCAGTTGCAATACTAAAGGATGAAAAAGGAAATCCAAAAGGAACTCAGATTAAAGGGCCAGTTGCAAGGGAGGTTTTGGAGCGATGGGCACAAGTAGCTAAAATCGCTTCAAGTGTGTACTAAGATGAAAGAATTTGTAAAAAGCTGGAAATCAAGCAAGATGCCGAGAAAACAAAGAAAATACCTGGCAAAAGCCCCGCTTCATATAAGAAAAAAATTAGTTAGTGTTAATCTTTCAAAAGATTTAAGAAAGAAATATGGAAAAAGAAATATTCCATTAAGAAAAGGAGACAGTGTAAGAATAATGCGTGGAAAATTCAAGAAACAAAAAGGAAAAGTATTGGAAGTTGATTTAAAGAAAATCAAGATTATAGTTGAAGGAATACAAGTCAAGAAACAAGATGGTTCAAAAGTTAATTTCAAACTAAGGCCTTCAAACTTGCAGATAATTGAATTAAACTTAGATGACAAGTCAAGAGTTAAAAAACTTGAAGAATCAAAATCAAAAGAAATCAAACAAGAAGAAACAAAACCCAAGGAGGAATCTAAATGAGACATTTGAAAAGACAAGAAATGCCAAAGAATTGGCTAATGCCAAGAAAGGGAACCACTTATGTAGTAAAACCTTACTCAAACCTTGACAAAAGCGTGCCTTTGCTTATTGTATTAAGGGATATGCTAAAAGTAGCAAGAAATAGAAAAGAGGTAAAAAATGCTATTTTTGAAAAAAATATAGTCATGAATGAAAGGCCAGAGAGAGATGACAAAAACTCAATGCAATTATTTGACAAGATAAGCATTCTTCCTTCAAAGAAACACTATCAGATGGGATTGTCTGACAAAGGTAAATTTGTAATGGAAGAAATAAAGGAATCTGAAAAAAGCAAAAAAGTTGCCAAGATAATCAATAAAAGAATTTTAAAGGGGAAAAAAGTCCAGATAAACCTAAGTGATGGAAGAAACTTTATCTCAGATATAAAATGCAATATTGGGGATTCTTTGGTTGTAAATTTCAAAGATAAAAAAATTGAGAAATGCCTTTCATTAAAAGAAGGAGCAAATGTAATTGTTTTTGCAGGTAAGCACACAGGCAAAAAAGGAAAGATATTAAAGATAAACTCTGAAAAGAAGATGATATCAATGGAATCAGGAAACGACAAAATCAATGTATTAATTAAACAAATAATGGTTATTGAATAAAATGGCAAAAGAAAATATAATGAGACAGCTTAAAATTGAAAAAGTAGTGCTAAATGTAGGAGGAACAGGAGAAGATTTGGAAAGAGGGATAAGATTATTGAAACTGCTTACTGGAAGAAATCCAAGCAGGTCAGTTGCTAGAAAAAGAATCCCAACTCTTGGGGTAAGGCCTGGACTAGAAATAGGAGCAATGGTTACAATCAGAAAAGAACCAGAAGTATTATTGAAAAAAATGCTTGTAGCAATAGACAATGTCCTAAAAAGAAGGCAAATCAGCGTTGATAATTTTTCATTTGGAGTAAAAGAATATCTTGAAATCCCTGGAGTGGAATACCAGAGAGATATTGGAATAATGGGCTTGGATGTCACAATTGTCTTTAAAAGAAGCGGAAGAAGAGTAAGACTGAAAAAAATAAAGAGAGGTAAAATTCCTCAAAGGCAAAAGATTACAAGGGAAGAAATAATTAAATTCATGGAGGATAATTTCCAGACAAAATTTGTCGGAAAAATGTAAAATGGTAGCAAGCGACTGGAGAAAGGTATTAAAACAATTAAAGAATAAACCTGCAATAAGAGATAAATTCATAAAGCATAATAAGCCAAAAGAAAGAAAGATAGGAGTTGCTACAAAAAAATGCGAGAGATGCGGAAGATTCGGAGCGCACATAGGTTCATATGGATTAAATTTATGCCGACACTGCTTCAGAGAAATTGCTGAAGAAATCGGATTTGAGAAATACAGTTAAAATGTCACAAGATATTGTTTCAGATGCATTGAACATGATGTATAATGCAAAAAAAGCTAGAAAGGAAGCACTAGTCATAAATAGAATTTCAAATCTGCTAATTGAAGTATTAAAGATAATGAAGCAAGAAGGAGCAGTAAAAAAATACAAGATAAATGGCAAGGAAAAAAGCATTGAAGTAACTCTTGGAGATTTTTCAAAATGCCAGGCAATAAAGCCAAGGCTGACAGTAGACAAGAGCCAGATAGAAAAATACAGAAGAAGATATCTTCCTGCAAGGGACATTGGAGTTCTAATTATATCCACAAACAAAGGATTAATGACACATACAGAAGCAAAAGAAGAACAGATTGGGGGCTGTTTAATGGCTTTTTTCTATTAAAATGAAGAGAGAAATAATCAGAGAGATTGAAATCCCAGAGGGAGTGGAAGTGGAGATAAATGGCAATCTAATAAAAATAAAAGGAGCGCAAGGAGAAAGCAAGAGAGAGTTTGATTTGGACAATATCATGTTTGAAAAAAAAGGCAACAAGATTATCCTTGGAAACAAAAAAGCAACCAAGAAGGAAAAGAAGATGATTAATACTATCACTGCGCACATAAAAAACATGTTTAAGGGAATCAAAGACAAGTTTGTGTATGAATTAAAGATTGTATTCAGCCATTTTCCTGTTACTGCAGAAGTAAAGGGGAAAAAGGTCCTGATAAAAAACTTTCTTGGAGAAAAAACACCAAGACAAGCAGACATACCTGAAGGAGCAGAAGTGGAAGTGAAAAAAGAAATAATCTTGGTTAAATCAAATGACAAGGAAATAGCTGGAAGAGCTGCAGCAAGCATTGAAAGAGCAACAAACATAAGATTAAGGGACAGAAGAATATTCCAGGATGGCATTTTCATAACAAACAAGGCAGGTAAAAAAATATGAAATTCATAAGAAGAAGCTGGTACAGATATTCCAAGATAGGAAAAAGAAAGAAAAGAAAGCAGGTTTGGAGAAGCCCAAAAGGAAGAGACAATAACATGAGGGAGAAGAGAAGAGGATACTCTCCAGTTGTCAGCATTGGATACAAATCAAGCAGAAAAGAAATAGGCAAGATAAGAAACAAGACTCCAGTGATAGTAAGAAATTTAAAAGAACTTGACAGAGTCAAGAAAGAAGAGATAGTTATTGTCGGAGGAGTTGGTATGAAAAAGAAAATAGAGATAGTAAAAAAAGCAAAAGAAAAAGGAATTGAAATACAAAACATAAACATAAAGAAATTTTTAAAGCAAATTAAATCAAAGGATAAAACAGAAAAATGAACCTCGGTAAAAAGAAAAAACTTGCAGCAAGAACATTCAATGTTGGAAAAGAAAGAATAGTTTTTGTAAATGCAAGACTCGAAGAAATCAAGGAAGCAATTACAAAAAGAGATATCAGGGACTTGCATGAAGCAGGAGCAATCTTAATCAAGGAAATAAAAGGCAGAAAAACCAAGAGAACAAAATCAAAAAGAAAAAGCAAGGGAAATGTCAGGAAAAAAATCAGGAACAGGAAGAAGAATTATGTGATATTAACAAGAAAACTAAGAGGTTACCTAAGGGGAATGAAAGAACAAGGCAACCTATCCAAGGAAGATTTCAGAAATTTAAGGAAAAAAATCAGAAATAGAGAGTTTAAAAGCAAATCAGATTTAAAGGAGCACATCGGAGGAAACAAATGAAAGTAGATAAAAGGCGTAGAAGAGAATGCAAGACAGATTATCTTAATAGGAGAAAGTTATTGCAGAGTGAAAGGCCAAGAATTGTATTTAGAAAAACAAACAAGTATGTTACTGCCCAGTATGTTCTTAGCAAAGAAGCCCAAGATAGTGCAAAAACAGGACTAAGCTCAAAGGAATTGCTCAAGTTTGGATGGCCAAAAGAAAGTTCAAGTGGATTAAAATCAACTCCTGCAGCATATTTATTAGGGTTGTTAATGGGAAAGAAAATAATCCAGGAAAAATTAGAAACACCTATTCTTGATTTTGGAATGATAAGAACAATCTACAAGAATAAATTATTCGCGTTTGTAAAGGGGCTAAAAGACTCTGGAGTAGATATAAAATGCCCTGAAGAGGCTTTTCCAAGCAAAGAAAGACTAAGCGGAGAGCATTTAAAGAACAAGATTAACTTTGAAGAAATTAAATCAAAAATAACAGGAAAATAAAATGACAGAAGAAAAACCAATTGAAGAAAGCAAAGCAGATGAAGTTTCTAGCTTGGATGAAACACCTGAAGAAGAACTAATAGATGCTGTAGAAGATTTAAATGAAAAACCTATTGAAGCAATAGAGCCAGAGAAATTGCTTGAAGAGATTGTTGAAAAAGAAGCAAGATACAAGGGAAGAGAAGAAATGGAAAAAGAAAGGCAAAGAGAAGCATTAAATTCATGGGTTCCAAAAACAAAAATAGGAAAGGATGTAAAAGCAGGCAAGATAAAAAATATTGATGAGGTTCTGGATAAAAAAATTAAAATTCTTGAGCCAGAAATTATTGACAGTCTCATGGAAGTTAAATCTGATTTGATTTCAATAGGACAGTCCAAAGGTAAGTTCGGAGGAGGAAAAAGAAGAGCATGGAGACAGACTCAAAGAAAAACAAAAGAAGGAAATGTTCCTACTTTTTCTGCTTTTGCAGTTGTTGGAGATGAAAACGGGCATATTGGAATTGGCTTGGGAAAATCAACTGAAACCTTGCCTGCAAGAGACAAAGCAATCAGAAAAGCAAAATTGAATTTAATCAGGATAACACGAGGAGACGGAAGTTTTGACAGCATTGGGGGAGGAAACTCAAGCATCCCTTACAAGATAGAAGGAAAAGCTGGAAGTGTAAGGATTACATTGATTCCTGCTGCTCCAGGAACTGGATTAGTAGTCGGAGACCAATTAAAAAAAGTTTTGAAACTTGCAGGAATAAAAGATGTTTATGGAAAAACTTCAGGGCAAATAAGAACAACTTTTAATCTTGTCAAAGCATGCATTGATGCTCTTAATAAAACTAATCAAGGAGTAAAAGCAAAATGATATGCCTTATAAGAATAAAAGGAAAAGTCAAGATAGACAAAAGAATTGAAAGAGCTCTAAATGGATTAAGATTAATCAACAAGTATAACTGTGTTGTTCTTGAACCAACAAAAGAAAACATGGGAATGGTTGAAAAAGTCAGAAATCAAATTGCATTTGGAGAGATTAATGAGGATACTTACAAAAAATTAGTAGAAAAAAGAAAAACAAGCATAAAAAATTACTTTAGATTGCATCCACCAAGAGGCGGGATAAAATCAAAGGTTCATTTTCCAAAGGGAGTTTTAGGAGACAACAAAGAAAAAATAAATGACTTAATCCTAAGGATGTTATAAAATGAAAAAATCACACAAAAGAAAAAAGGTATCTAGAATGCATGGAAGAGGAATGGGAACTCACGGAACAGGAGCAAGAAAAAAGAAAAGAGGAAAGGGTATGAGAGGAGGAAAGGGAATGGCTGGAACTGGAAAGAGAGCAGACCATAGAAAAACATTAGTTACAATGCTTTATGGAAATGATTATTTTGGAAAACAAGGGATAACAAGCAAGAAAACAAAGAGAGATATAAGAAAAAGAATCAACATACAGCAAGTCATGCTAAACATGGAAAGCTATATCAAGAAAGGAATAGCCAAGAAAACAAAAGACGGGTATGAATTGGACTTAAGTGAGTATAAAATCCTTGGAGATGGAGAAGTTAAAGGAAAGTTAATTATAAAAGCAAAAGAAGCTTCAAAGTCAGCAATGGAGAAGATTGAAAAGGCAGGCGGAAAGTTAATTCTTCAGCAAATAAAAGAAAGTGAAGAGCAAGAAATTGCTGAATAAAACTTAAAATGGATTTAAGAAAGATTTTTGGCATTATTCCTGAAGTAAGAAAGCCCCAGGAAAAAAAAGTTGATTTCAAGACAAAGGCTAAATGGACAATTATTATTCTTGCGTTGTTTTTTATCCTTGCTAATATTCCATTGTTTGGACTTTCAGAAAATGCTCTTTCAAGATTTGAATACCTTGCTATAATCCTTGGAACTGATTTTGGAAGCATTATTTCTCTTGGAATTGGTCCAATTGTAATGGCTTCTATTATCTTGCAGTTGCTTACTGGTGCTGGAATAATTAATATTGATACTAAAACAGAAGAAGGAAAGAAATTTTTCCAAGGAGTTCAGAAACTGTTAGTGATGTTTTTCATAGTTTTTGAAGCATTAGTTTATGTTTACATGCAGGGATTGCAGGCAGTTCCTGGTTTTGCATGGCTTGTAATATTTCAATTGATACTTGGAGGACTGGCGATATTTTACATGGATGAAGTTACAAGCAAATGGGGCTTTGGTTCAGGAGTAAGCTTGTTTATTGCAGCAGGTGTTTCATGGAGACTTATAACAAGTGCTTTTCAGTTTATTGATACTCAAGGAAGAAACTGCTTGATTAATTTTACGAGTGAAGGAGGAGCAGCTTGCTCAGGTAAGGTTTTGGTTTTAATCCAGTCATTGATTCTTTCAGAGAGCACTGCATTTCTGTCAGCTGCAGGAGCAATAATCGCTACAATAGTAATTTTCCTTATGGTTGTTTGGGCACAGTCATTGAAGGTAGAAATTCCATTATCCTTTGGAAGAATAAGAGGATATAGTGTAAAGTGGCCATTGTCATTTTTTTATGCATCTGTTATTCCAGTTATTTTAACTGCAGCATTAGTTGCTAATTTGCAGTTATTTGGAGGATTAATGGAAAATGCAGCTGCTCCTTGCTTGATTGAGGGAGGAGAGTGCACTACTTTGGCTAGCATTGCTTCTCACTTGACTTTTTTAGGGCATTTTATAGATGGACAGGCTGTTTCAGGATTTGCATTTTGGATTGGAAGCACAAATCTTCTTGAATTAATTATTAGGGGAGGATTTAGCTGGATATTTTTAGTACAAGGGCTTTCTCACACACTGTTCTTTATGCTGTTCTCAACTATCTTTGCTGTTTTTTGGGTAAAGACATCTGGAATGGATGCAAAAACCCAGGCAAATAATATTGCTTCATCAGGACTGCAAGTAGCTGGATTCAGGCAAGATGTTAGAATACTTGAGAGCATACTTGATAGATACATAATGCCATTGACAATAATGGGTGGATTAGCAATTGGATTTTTAGCTTCAATAACTAATCTTATAGGAGCATTAGTTTCTGGAACTGCAATTTTATTAGTTATAATGATTATGTTTCAAATGTATCAAAATATTGCAAAGCAACATGAAACAGACATGAATCCTGCACTAAGAAAATTCATGGCTAGTTAAGGTTTAAAAAAGACAATTCTTTAGGATTATTATGAGTGAAAAAGGAATGAGCAAGATTTTTATGCTGATGTTTGTATTAATGGGAATTTCTCTTTTGATTGTTTTTGTGTGGGAATCTATGCCTGCAATTAAAAACTCAGTGCATTATTTATTGGATCCAAGTGCTGGGGCATTGCTTAACTGGAATACTTTTTGGGGAATGTCTTTTCTTGTTCTTTTAATAGCTCTCTTAACAACATTAGTTCAAAAGTACCTGACTGACCAAGAGTCTCTAAGGGAATTAAAAAACGAGCAAAAAGCTTTGCAAAAAGAAATAAAGCAGTATTCAGGGCATCCAGAAAAAATGCTTGAATTAAACAAAAAGAGTTTTGAGCTAATGCCAAAGATAATGTCATTGACAATGAAAGGAACTGTGTTTACAATGATTCCTTTTATCTTGTTATTCAGATGGTTTATGGATTATTTTTCCCAGATTCCAGATTTTAGATTCTTTGGATTTTTAAGCTGGTATTGGTTTTATCTTATTTTTGTAATAGTCTTCAGCAGTATTCTTAGAAAGATTTTAAAAGTAGTTTAAATGCTGATTTACAAGGAAAATGGATAAAAATCAACAGGAATTAATGTTTAAATTGAGCATGTTTGAACAGCAAATACAGAGCATTAATCA
>JBFYLU010000023.1:0-12443 GCA_041305285.1 Nanobdellota archaeon | reverse complement strand
CCATAAACTGCCCTGAATTCATTAAATGTTGCATGCCTTGCAAAAAGATTTTGCAATCTGTAATAAGCATTTGCCTTTTTTCCATCCTTGCTTCTGTCGCTTTGAAAATAAATCTCGCAATTCTTAGGTTTCAATCCAAGAGCAATATAATTAGTAATATACTGTTCTATTGCAATTCTTCTGCTATCCTCTAAGCTCTGCCCTCTTGCATTATATGCCTCAACATCTGCAACTGCAATGTATAATTTTGCACCTAATTTCTGCCAGAATATCATTTGCTGTGCCAGAATCATGTGTCCTAAATGAAACTTTCCAGTGGGCATCAACCCAGTCATCATTACAAAAGGCTTTTTATCCCTTGCAGCCTCGAGAATTCTCTGAATATCCCTGTGCGCAAAAACAACTTTTCTCCTGAACAAAACATTATCATTAAACACTTGTGGAAGCTCTTTTAATGGTTCTATGCCAAATTCCTTGACAAGCTTATCATAATCAACTTCTCCTGAAATCTCCCATGGATTAAACACCTTCTTAGTCATAGTTTATACAAGCAAATCCCATTTTTAAAACTTTATAGCATAATTACTCGATTATTTATTAAGACAACAAATCCATAATTCTTATATATTGACTTGCCAGCATTGTTCAGATTAATTAGACATATTATTTATCAAAAAAGAAGGTTAATCTGTCAAAAATCAGCGTCAAACAACCCATATAAATATTTATAAATAAACTTTCACTATTTTTCTCATGAAAAGAGTTTGGATATTCCTATTATTAACCTTATTATTTACATCTCTAGTTTCTGCAGATTTAATCCTAACTCAGCAACCCGGAGAACTGTACAATCTTGGTGAAGTAATAAGAATTCCAGCAAAAGTTGTAACAACAGAAGGAGTAGATGCGTTTTTTTCAATGAAACTAATCTGCAATGGAATTGAAACTGAAGTTCAAAAGCAATATATCTTTCTGCTTCCAGGAGAAGAACAAGTAATCAACACTGCAATTCCATTAAGAACAGACTTTATTGGAAAAACAACAGGAACATGCTCTCTTAAAGCTATCTTGGGAGAAAACTACATTCTAACAAATGAATTCAAAATCTCAGATTTGATAATTGTCAGCGCTGGAATAGAAAAAGAATCTTATTCTCCAGAAGAATTCCTTATTATTGAAGGAACAGCAGTAAAAGAAAATGGGGAAAATGTCAATGGATTTATTGAAATTAAGATGTTGTCAGATGGAGAAGAAATATTCAAGGCAAGTGATACAGTAAAAAATGGTTATATCTTTTCAAATACCACCTTGCCAAAGAATCTTGAAGCAGGAAAATATATGATTCAAATTAATATTTTTGAAAAGGAAGGCAATGGCAATCAAACAAACAAGGGAACAGCAAGTTTTGAAGCAGTTGTTGCTCAGGTTCCAACAAGCATTGAAATTGTTTTTGAAGAAAAACCAGTAATGCCAGGAACAACCATGAAAATAATGGCAATACTGCATGACCAGACAGGAGAAAAAATACAATCAAATGCAGTAATAACCTTGATAAATGAAAAAGGAAAGATAATTGAAAAAAAAGATGTTCAAACAGAAGAGTCTTTTGAATTCCCTCTTGCATACAATCAAGCTCCATTAAACTGGACAGTAAAGGCAGAATCAAATAATTTGTTTGCGCAGGAAAACTTTAACATTTCAGAAAACAAGCAAGTAAAGGTTGAAATTCTAAATAGCACAGTAATAATCACAAATATTGGAAATGTTCCATACAATGACACTGCTCTTGTAAAAATAGGAAATGACACACTAAATCTTGATGTTTACCTTCCAGTAGATGGAATAAAAAAATACTATCTTTCTGCTCCTGATGGAGAGTATGAGATAGAAGTAAGGGCAGGAGAAGAAAAAATAAATGAAAGAGTAATGCTTACAGGAAAGGCAATAGCAGCAGATGAAATTTCAAACAGTTTTTTTAGTGTTATTGGGGTTCCTCTTGTATGGATATTTATAATTGCAGTAATGGGATTCATGGCTTTTATGCTTTATAAAAAAGGCTACAAAAAAACATTTATTGGATATATCTCAAATAAAATAAAAAGAAACTCAGAAAAGCCAGTAACAAAAGACACTAATTCATTAATCTCCCCAAACAACCCAGCAGAACTTTCTTTGTCAATAAGAGGAAACCCACAAGATGTAAGTCTTGTATGCCTTAAAATAAGAAATGAAAGCCAACTATCAGGCAATGCAAGTGCAAAAGATGAATTAAACTCTCTGGTTAATGCAGCAGAAGCTACAAAAGCAGTAACTTATGAAAATCAAGATAATATCTTCTTTATCTGGACTCCTGTAAGAACAAGAACCTACAAGAACCAAAAAACAGCAATAGATATAGCACAAAGAATAAAAGATTCATTGACAAAATACAATCAGCTTGCAAAAGATAAGATAGACTTTGGACTTGCACTGAACTATGGAACAATGGTTGTAAAAGATGAAAAAGTATTGAAATTCATGAGCATGGGAACATTGATTACCAATGCAAAGAAGCTTGCTTCTATTTCAACAGGAGATATTTATCTTAGTGAAAAGATGAATGAAAAAGTATTGTCAGATGTAAAAACAGAAAAGCATCAAAAAGACAACTACCAATTCCACACAATCAAAGAAATCAGAATAAGAGGAGAAGACAACAAGAAGTTCATTGACAGTTTCATAAGAAGACTGGAAACAGACAGCAGGGCAAAAGAAAAGAAAAAATAATTATCACCTCTTTTTGTAAAAGTAAATATATAAGTTGAACATTGCTGGCAAGTAGTTTTTCATTATCTTATGGATTTCTCAACATTAATAATTTTAGTACCTCAAACAAAGATAAGATTTAAAAGATTAGTTAGTCATATAATTCCAAGTAACTTTTAACAATAGAGTGTTTTATTTCAGGATGTTTTTCTTCTAATTCATCAACAAATCTTCCCAGTTTGTCTTTATTTTCTTTTCTTGCCTTGAACTTTAATCCCATTAACTTAGCATATAACATGACTTCCTTGTCCAAGAACAAGAATAATGGCTTGATTGTCTTTTTATTCACTGGTTTAAGCTCATTTAAGGCATTTGCATTGCCTTTTACAAGTATATTAGTCATTTCATCAGCCTCTGTGTCTGTTGTTGCTGTAACTGCTATTTTGGTGTATTTTCCCTTGCCTGATTTAATAATTTTAACAGGAGCCTTTTCAGCAAACATAGTCATTAAGTGCTCTAAAACCACTCCTCTAAAATCCCCTTTGTTTTCAACAACAATCACATCTTCTTTTTCAATCATGCTAAATCTTCTTAAAGTATAAAGAAACTTCTTTTCAAACCAATGAATAAATTCTTTTTTAGTTACTTTTCTTTTATTGGTAAATTCATATACATAAGTTATTTTCTGTTTCATAACAAATACCCCTCAAACTCTTTCCTGTCTCCTCCTTTTGAATAAGCCTCAATTAACTTATTAACCTTATCCTTAAGTTTCTCATCACATTCACCAAGAATAACTGCACTTGGCCCTATTTTCTCTGGAATAATAATCTTTCCTGTTTTTAATTTCTCAATGATTTTATTTTCCTTGTCATCTCTTCCCAAAACAATCCAGCAATTGTCAATAAGAAAATGCCTTCCAATATTAGATAGCTTTATTTCTTCTGAATTTAATCCTCTTTTAATAAGAAACTTAAATCTATCTTTTAACAAAACCTCGCAAAGCAAGCATCCTCCAGCAGGATCTGGATAATCTATCTTGAAACTTTCAGCCATTTTAATTTGCCTGTCTCTTCTTCTCCCTCGCAATCCAAGGTCATTCAAAGGTCTAAATAACCTGTCTTTTAATCCAGATTGTTTTTCAATAATCTCCAGCTGTGATTTTAACTGGCTCATTGGCCTCTGCCCAACAACCTCTCCAGTTGCAATCCTGTTAATTCCATGCTTGTCTGCATATTCTTTTGCTTTTCTAAGCATAAATATCTTGCAATCAACACAAGGATTAATTCCAACACCTCTTCCATAAACTGGTTTTTTAAGCATCTCAATATATTCATTCAGCAATTTCCCCTTGCTATAATCAAAAATCTTTAATCCAACCCCATGTTTTTTGCAAAACTCCTTAACTTCCTTTTCAACATCCTTGCTAAACGGAAGCTTGAAATAAAGAGCAGTAACTTCTGCTTTTTCAGAAACTAACTTCAAAACAAGTCTGCTGTCTAATCCTCCTGAAAACATAACTGCAATTTTATCTGCCATGAATAAAATTAGAACTAATGGTTTTTATTACTTGCCTTTTTTCTTTGCCTTTTTTTCTTTTATCTCTTCTTCTGCTTCTTCTTCAGAATCTTCTTCATCCACAGAAATTTCCCCGCTTTTGTCCTTGCCCAAAAGTCCAACAAGAAACTGCCCTATTCCAAGAAATTTTAATACAATCCCAATTCCCAAGGAAATTATTCCAGCAACAAGCATTATAAGAAACACATTATAAGCTTTTGAAAAAAACAGCACAAAGAAATGCAGGAAATCCCAGTGTCCAAGCAAGGATAATAACCATGAAACTTTTGCAAATGGAAGAGCAGAGATAATAATTACTCCTCCAAGCACTAAAGGAAAATTATGCTTGTTTTCAACTAAAAAGAAAATCATTGCTGCAAAAACTAAAGACAAAATCAAGCTCCAGTAAAACCATCCATTCCAATAATCCTGGGCCTTAGCAGAGACTAAATGATACGGAGGAGTATAAGAGCATTCCCAAAAATAGCAGTCATATTCCTGATAATACTTTTTCTCAACTAATGAGCTTACTGCATAAGTTATAACTGCCTCGCTTCCTTGAGACAAGACTTCACACGGAAAACTATACTCTTCATCTCCAAAAGTTCTCACAACTTCAACATCCTCCAAGCATATTACTCGCATTTCATCCACTGCCTCATCCATCTCACTTGCAACACTTGTCTGGTTTCTTATTATATCATTAACAACAGAAACAAGCTCTGGCTTAATAACCTCATATTCCAAAGAAGATGAAATAGTCCAGAAAGTATTCATTGCAAATAATGATACAAATAGCAAAATAACTGCTAAAGTCAGCAATCCGCCTCTAATTAAACCCATGTCTAATCCAGGTAATAAGTATTTTTAAATTTACTTCTTGAATTTTTTTTAGTTTTGTGAAACCAATAAACCAGATACTGGATTCCGTGTGTGGGCAAGATAATCCCAAAGAACAAAACAAATAACCAAAGATAAGGATATCCTGCAAGACTCTGCTGAGATACTCCCAAAGCACTATTAATAAAATTAACATTTTCTTGAGGAGAAGTAAACAAAGTAGTGGAAATCAGCAAGACAAATCCATAAAAAATAGAATAAAATAAGACTTTTGAATTAGGCTTATGATTATAAGTCAAAAAAAATGCCAGGTTAGTAGAAAAAATATGTGCTAAAATAGGAACAAGAACAAACCATCCCATATTCCCTTCAAAGATATACTGGGTTACTCCCAAAACAGGAATCTTAAAGTAAATCGTTGACAAAAAATCAATAACCCATGCAAACTGAAACAAAAATCCTATATTTACCAAAGCCTTTATGAGTTCAGGCTTTTTCATAAAAAAGAAAATGGCAAATAGCAAGGGAGCATGATTGCAAAACCAAAAAAAAGTGCCATAACTCTCAAGATTAACATCTGCAATAAATATTGCAAATTGAAGCAGAATAAAAAAAATACCTATAAAAGCATAATGATTCTTTTCTTTTTTCAACCACTCCCAAAGCTTCTTCCATAGCATAAAACCCTTAAGAAAATAGAATTTATAAATGTCTTTGATAATATATGATAATGATAAAAGTTGACAAAAAGAAATGCATTGGATGCGGTGCATGTGCTTCAATTTGTTCTGAAGTTTTTGAAATGAAAGATGGAAAGGCAAATGTAAAATGCCAAAAAACCTTAAGTTGTGTTGATGAAGCAATTGACACCTGTCCTGTAAATGCAATAAGCAAGTAAGATTAATGCTAATAACTAACAGAAATGTCCAATTAGCAATGAGTTTCCCTAAGTTATAAAAAATTTTAGCATTAATAAATTAATTAGGCGAATAATCTGACAAAGGCGATTATGAGCCAACAATATTTGCCAATAAATATTTCATCAAAATATTTATTAAGCCTATAAAGTTTTATACTATATGGCTATTCCAAAAGAGGTAAAAATACAAGAGAGGTTTGTAAAATGGTTTTCAGATTTAAACAAGAGTTCTGGGAAAACTGCAGGCGGAAAAGGAGCAAATCTCGCAGAAATCTACAATCTAAGAATTTCAGTTCCTCCAGGATTTGTAGTCACAGCTCAAGCTTATGATTACTTTATTGAAAAAGCAGGCATAAAAGAAAAAATAAAAGAATTGCTTTCAAGAATTGACTATGAAGACACAAAACAGCTGGATGAAATAACCAAGAACATAAGAAGTTTTATTATTGATTCCAAATTTCCAAAAGAAATGGAAGATGAAATTCTCGAAGCTTATGAAACTCTTGATATTGGAGACTTTGATGCTCATAAAGCCCATGCGCTTGACATATTGAAAAAAACTTCAGAGCCGATTTTCGTTGCTGTTAGAAGCTCTGCAACAACAGAAGACCTTGCAGAAGCAAGTTTTGCAGGACAGCAAGACACTTATCTTAATGTAAAAGGAAACTCAGACTTGCTAAAAAACATAAGAAAATGCTTTGCTTCTTTGTTCACTTCAAGAGCAACTTATTACAGGAATAAAAAAGGATTCAAGCATGAAGACGCAAGCCTTGCAGTTGTTGTTCAAAAAATGATAGATGCAAACAAATCAGGAGTAATGTTTTCAAAAGACCCAACATTCAAAAATGACAATGTTATCATAGAAGCAGTTTGGGGGCTTGGAGAAGGAATTGTTTCTGGAAGAGTTACTCCAGACAAGTATGTTGTCTCCCCAGAAAAAGAAATAATTGACGAGGTTATTTCAAACAAAAAAGTTGCAATCACAAGGGATTCTTCAGGAAAAGCTACTATTGTAAAACTAACTCAAGACAAAGCAAACCAGCAGGTTCTTAATAATCATGAAATAAAAAAACTAGCAGAGATAGCAATAAGACTGGAAGAACACTATCAAAAGCCACAAGACATAGAGTTTGCAATAGAAAACAATGAAATCTACATTGTTCAAACAAGGCCAATAACAACAATTGAAAGCAGAGTTGAAAAAGAAGGAAGAGCAGAGATAACAGAGACTCCTGTTCTTTCTGGTTTAGCAGCCTCTCCTGGAATAGCAGTTGGAAAAGTAAAAATCATTGAGGACTTAAAGGATTTAGACAAGGTAAAAACAGGAGATATCTTAGTAACTAAAATGACTAATCCTGACATGGTGGTTACAATGCAAAAATCAGCAGGAATAATAACTGATGAAGGAGGATTAACAGCTCATGCTGCAATAGTCTCAAGAGAAATGGGAATTCCATGCATTGTTGGAACACAAGAAGCAACAATCAGATTAAAAGAAAATGAAATAGTCACCTTGGACGGATATACTGGAAAAATCTACAAAGGCGAGATTGCCAAAGCAGAAAAAAAAGAAATATCTCAGGTAATAGCAGAAACAAAGACAAAAATTAAAGTAATTGTTGATTTGCCAAGCTTTGCTGAAAGAGCTTCAAGAACAGGAATTAAAAAAGTTGGTTTGACAAGACTTGAAGGAATAATCGCAGAATCAGGCAAACACCCTGAATATTTCTTAAAACAGAAAAAAATAAAGGATTATGAAGAAATTATCTACAAAGGAATAAGCGACATTGCAAAATACTTTGAAGAGCTATGGATTAGAACCTCAGACATAAGAAGTGATGAATTCCAAAACCTAGAAGGAGCACCTTCAAAGATAGAAGCTAATCCAATGCTTGGAATGCATGGAATAAGATATGGCATAAAAAATCCTGAAATACTAAAAGCTGAAATAAATGCATTAAAAAGAGTTTCAGAACAAGGAAAAATAATGGGATTGCTTCTCCCTCAGATTATCTCTGTTGATGAAGTCAAGAAAGTAAAAGAGATTGCAAAGGAATTGAATTTCAGCTCAGCAAAAATAGGAGTAATGATTGAAACTCCTGCTGCTGTCCAGATAATAAAAGATTTGATAAATGAAGGAATTGACTTTATATCCTTTGGAACAAATGACCTGACTCAATACATGCTTGCAATTGATAGGGGAAATGAACAAGTCCAGCATCTATACAATGAAATGCATCCAGCAGTTCTATATCAGCTTGAGTTTGTAATAAGAGTCTGCAAAAGAAGCAATGTTGAGACAAGCATTTGCGGGCAAGCTGGAAGCACAAAAGAAATGGCAAAATTCCTAGTTGAAAAAGGAATAGACAGCATAACTGTAAATGCAGACATGGCAAAGGAAATCTCTGATTATATTGCACAAATTGAGTCTGAGATAGTTAAAGGAACAGACAAGGAGCCAAGAATGTACTCTCCTGAAAAAAAAGAAGTTGAAATAGAAAAAGACATTCAGGCAATTGAAAAAGAAAAGCAAGAATACCTAAACAAGAATCCAAAAGAACAAGAGATTCCAGAGGTTCCTCCTTTTAATCCAGAAGCAGAAGAAAACGGGATTCCAGAAATAAACGGAGTTGAAAATATCCCAGATGCAGAACAGGATGTTGCTGAAGCTATTGAAAAGATTGAGCAAGAAAAACAAGAATACCTGAAAGAACATCCAGAAGAATCAGAGTCAAAATCAAATAAAAAAGGTTTGGATATCTTCTGATTTAGAAGAGTTTTTAAATAATCAATCCTATAGTAAAGGATAAAAAAGATGGTTAAAAAAAGGTTTAAGAAAAAGAAATCTCATAGCAAAAGCAATATTGTTAGAATACAGGTAGAAGCTAAATCCCCAAAAAGAAAATCTCCTAAAAAAGCAATTAAGATTAAGCGTGAAACACTTGAAAAGGTTCAGGTGCAAATCCAGCCGATTTTAGTGGACAATTTCGTTGCTTTGCAAAAAGTAATGGTTAATCTTGCAACAAAATTTGACAGCCTTAATTCTCAGTTGACAAAACTTCTGGAAATTTTTGAAATGTCTGCAAAGACTCTTGCAAAAAAAGGGTTTAAACTTGAATCCAGCGAGGGAAAAGGCAATGAAGAAGTATTGGAAAGATTAGGCGAATTATCAGAGCAAAACAAGATAATCGCAAGAGGCTTGACTCTAATACATGAAACTGTTCCTGCTCAGCCAGTAATGATTCAAGCTCCAGTTCCAATGCAAATGCAAGCACAGCCGCCTATGATGATGCAGCAAAGGCCTCCAAAAATGCCAATGCAAACTGCAGAAGAATCCTACAAAAAATCTGCTCCTCTAAAAGAAGGAAAACCTGAACAAGTGCCTTCTTCAAAATAGAATGGAACTCCAAGAAACTTCTGAAAAATTCAAAGAGCTTTTTTTACTAGCATTTACAAGAGAGCTGATTATCAATCTGGCTGGAGGAGAGATTCTTGAACTTGAATCTGAGATTGAACAGGAAAAAGAGCATATAAAAGAATCAGTAAAAGAAATTGTAAGAGAGGGATTGCACCCAAGACAAGAGCAAAAATTCAAGCCTCTTCCAAAACCATTCCAATCTCAGGCTCTTCCAAAAAGACTAGTTATACCCATTCAAAAATTTCCTGAAAGACTTGCTTATATCCAGCCAATGCCAGCTCCAGGAATGCAAATTAACTTGGGAAAGCTAAATTCATTAATGCAAGACCCTTCAGTGCAAGTCATAGAATGCCACGGTCCTGATAAGGAAATCATCATAAGGGCGCAAACAGAAAGAAAAACAAGCATAAAACTAACTAAAGAAGAAATAGACGAAATTATAAGGAATATCTCAGAGACAGCAAAAATACCTGTGATAGAAGGAGTTTTCAGGGTGGCTGTAGGAAGAATAATCTTGACTGCAATAATATCAGAGGTTGTTGGAACCAAGTTTATTTTAAAGAAAATGATGATGGGTGCACCTATGCCATCTTATTCAACAAATCTTCAGCCAATGAGAGCATTTGGAACAATGAAGTAATTTTAAGTGGATATTTTACTATCCCCTCTTTTTTAATAAGATTAAATTATTCCCACCATTGCTCAAGAATATATTAAAAATTTCTATCTTAATAACTAACTCTAAGAGGAGTTAACTTATTGCAGTGCTGATAAAATCCTTGCAGGATAGTTGAACAATTATATTCAGATTTCTGTTGTATTAATAGATTTAATAATCCATCAAAAAGAGGTAATAATTACTTAAAACCCTTTTCCTCTAAGACTAGTTCTTGTGCTTGAAATATTCTTACCTGCATTTGCATTTCCTGGCTTTGACAATTGCCTAAATCTTTCAGTTCTTGAAAATGTCTTTGCAGGTTTTCTTTCAAAGAACTCTCTTATTTTCCTTGCAATTCCCCATTCTTTTTTAAGCTGTTTCCCTTCCTTGTAGCTTGGAATATCTCTTACATTGTATTTCTTCTCAATTCCATGCCTTGAAACATTGATTCCTTTTTCAGCTTTTAATCCATAGCTTTGATTTCTTCCAAATCTCTTTATCAAATCAAAAAGTTTAAATCTCGAGCCCTTGGATTTGTCAATAATCTGAGGATAGAGATTAGGAGTCTGGTAATAAGCCATTCTTTCAACTCCTCTTAACAACCCTGCCTCTGCTTTTTTCCTTTCCTCTTCTCTCAATAACATCCATATAAACTGCCTTTCTTCCCAAAGTATTGTTGCTGTAAAGATAATTATGCTTGCCCACAAGAAAAGTATGAGCCAGAATAGCCAATCAAAGAAATCACTTTCTGCAATGCATTCAGGACAGCTTGGTCCTCCGCAATCTACATCTGTTTCATCGTAATTCTTTATTCCATCATAACAATAATCACAATATCCTCCAAACTCAGTTGTAAGGAAATTTATATTGATTCTTCCCAAGTCAATAGAGCCGATTTTTTCACCTTCTTTTACTCTGCTTACTAATTTATTTGTAGATTTTTCATAAACTTCAACATAATCTTCTTCACACCACTGAACCTTGCTAGTAAAAATATCCACTCTAGCTTCACACGGCCTTTTTTCATAGATGCTATCTGTGCACTCAAGATCATCAATGCAATATCTTCTTTGAGTTCCTTCTTGCACTGATTCATTTTTAAATAAATGACTAAATCTTAAATCAATTTCACAAAGTCCCCAATCACTGCAATTCCATCTTACATTGCATCCGTATCTTTCAAAATCTGACATTACCTCATTGCATGGAATTTGCCTAGGCATGTTATACAAAGTTCCGCAGTTATTTGCATCAACACAATCATAAGCATAACTATAAACCTCACCTTCAGCACAAATACTCCACTCACAACTCCAATCCTCTTGGCAACTGCTGCATTCCCTGGTTTCTATTCTTCCAGATATTTCGCATTCTTCGCTATCACAAACCCTGCTTTCTATTCCATTAATGCAAGCTCCCCAATCACTGCAATTAAAGTCACAATCCATGCAAACTCCTTCATTGCAGATTTCACCTCCAAAACACATAGTCTCGTTCCAATCACTCCATTCCAAGCATGAATCACTATCATAATTTCCACAATATCTTGTTCTTGAAGAAATCTCAGATACACACTCAGATTCCTCTTCTCCAGAACTGCATTGGTCAGTGCATCCTCCGCCTCCGCCACCTGAAGTGCACGCACTTGTGTTAAAGGTGCATGAAGCAGTGCAAGAAAGACTTCCTCCAGCATATCCTCTAGTAACACAACTTTCTCCACTCAAGTTAGTCAAATCACAATGTTCTCCTGTTTCAACAATCCCGTTTCCACAGACAATAGCACTAATAGTAACATCCACATACCAGGTTTCAATATCAGAGGTATAATTCTCATTTCCATCATAAACCGCGCTTATATTATACAAACCAAGAGTATCAAACAAAGTGTTATTATAGATTGTTCCAGTTCCTTGATTAATCAGAGTATCATTAATATACAATTTAATACTTCCACTTCCTGTATTAAGAACAGCACTCAAATTAATATAAGTTCCATTATCTGTTGTAATGTTGCTTCTGCTTGCATTCAAGTAAGCATAAACAATTCCAGTTGCTGGCTGAATAACAAAATTTTCCTCGTCATAATAATTGACATAATTAAGATTATCATCCCTTATAACTGTGAAATTATAAGTTCCAGCTCCTAATATCTGCTCTGAACCATTAACTATTGATGTCCCATTTCTATAAAGAGTATAAGCAGAAGTACAATTAGTATAAACTATGAATGATGCAGGATAAGTTAATGGAGAAGTTTCATTGAAATAAACACTGCAATTATCTGTAAAAGCAAGAATAGTAAGATT
>JBFYLU010000022.1:0-2550 GCA_041305285.1 Nanobdellota archaeon | reverse complement strand
CATAATTATCATAAACTATATCTCCATCATAACCAGAATTAATAACTATTCCATCATAGGAATTAAAAATCTCATTGTCATTAACATTAATCCATCCTCCTATTGAAGTTCTTCCATAAATGCCTGTATCTATATCTGAAATAGTATTGTTCTCAAAAGTAACATTATCCCCACCATCATTGTATATCCCCCAGTAAAAATCCTCTATTATGCAATTTTTAATAGTAACCTTGTTCTCATAGGAATAAACCCCCTTATATTCTCCTTCTCCAAGTCCAGTGATTGGATACTCATTGCAGTCAAGGACTATATTCTCTGCACCAACTATCAATCCATCTGCAGAGCAATCTGTCAAATTATCAGTTGCATTTAATATCCTTGAGCTTGTAAGACTATCTCCGCAATTGCAAACAACCATTCCTCCGCACTCACCAGCAGAAACAGAAAAAGTTCCTATTAATACAAATAAAGCAATCAAAGAAATCAACATCAACCTTCTTTTCATGTTTTTTTAAGGTAAATTATCTTTTTAATGCTTTCTTTTTATCAGCTTGCATTATTTAAATAAAAAGTATTCTAATCTCTAATCACAAGCCTTATAAATCAATTTCTTATAAGAAAACCTATGTCAAAAACACTAGAAATAAGCTTGTCAATTCCAGTTACAATGGACGATGTCTATGCTCCAGAAGAATTGCTTCAAGTTTCAAGAATACTTAGAAAGCACTGTGAAAATCTAGTGCAAACAACACAAGTAGGATTAACTAAAGGAATGGATTCTGTTGAAATAGCAGCAAACCTTCATGACATGGCTGAGAAGATAATGTGGTATTACTTGGGACAGCTTCAAAAAGGAAAATTCAGGGGAAGAACTGAAAAATATGAAATACTTGGAAACTCTACTGACATGCAGAAAATGCTTTCAAAAATAATAAATCAAGAAAAACCAAAAGGATATGAATACCAAACATCCCAAGAAGCAAGAGAACTTGAGAAAAGATATCACCAATTAACAAACAGGGTTGCTTAAACTAATTCTTCCAAAGTGGTTTCAGGTTCTGTCTGAGGCACTGAATCACCTGTTCTTAACTTACTTGCTTCATATTGTGCTTGTGCTTCTCTGAATACTTTTGTCTCTTCAGGTGTTGCTCTTCTGTCTTCACTGCAATCCCTAAAAACCATCTCTCTTTTATGGTAACTTGAAGAACTTCTTTGATTATGAAATAAAGCATCCATTAAAACTGTTTTTACTTCTCCAGCAATATGCTGTCTTACATTTATCACAAGAGGTTCATAAATAATATGGCATAATTCAGAGAAGTACACTTGGTTTATTGCTCTTCCTTTTTTAACATCCTCTCCAAAGGTAATTTTTTTAGGCATTTTTAGTTCTCCTTTTTTGTTCTTTAACAGCCTCTTTAAATGCAAGAGACAATCCCTCCAAACTTATTCCAGAAGATAATGCTAAAATTCTTATCTCTTCATCAACCAAATCAAGAATTCCATTGAATTCCTCTCCTTGTGCATCAGCCAAATCTTCTAAAATCCCTCCTTGAAAATAATATGCTTTATATCTTTGCTCTCCAAACCACAAATAATGCGATTCAGCATTAGTCACATCTTTCATAATAAGAATTCTATTTGCATCATACAACGGAGCCAAATTTCCTCCTCTAACACTGATTTTATCTCTGCTTTGATTTTCTTCAGCCATAAAAAACAAATAAATTTAGCCTTAATAAAGACTATTGTAATAAAAGTTAATATTGAGAAATAACTCTTACACTAGAATCTTTTATTCCAATAGTTCTTTTGCCTTTAACCTTAACCAATCTTTCCAAGCCATTTTTTTGCATTGCATCCCTTAATACTTCACACTCCTCAACACTTGCATTTAATTCAGAAATCTGAGAAAGCATTTTTGCAATTCTAAAATCAAGTTCTGCTTTATGATACTCTTTTCCAAAATAAACTCTTGAGATTGGATTAGGAATTCTGGCTAAAATCAGCTCTCCATTTTCTCCCTTAGTTACTTTTTTTGCAATAATGCAATATCCAATGCTTTCTTTTGGAACACTAACTTTTGCATCAGGGCCTGCAATCTCCATTTCCCATCCAGCGTCTTTTTCCTCAAAAGCAGGCACAACATAATATCTTAAAGAAAACTCTTGCTCTTTTTCCTGTGCTGTTGGCTTAGCTTCTTCTTCTTCAGGAAAAATATATGAACGAGTTGAGTCTCCACTCCTTCGTCCAGCTATTTCTTGAAAAGCTCCAGATATTCTATTTACCCCTTTTTGCATGACTAAAAAAAATAATCTAAGTTTTTAAATCTTTATCAATAAATCTCATATAAATATTTATTTAACCCATCCAAAAATCCTATTTATGAATCCTGGTTTTTTAAGTTAAATCCACTTTCCATTTTCGCATTTTCTAAATTCATTGGAATATCCTTCCTTGCACTGTTTCTTTATTGTAATTTCATAGTCTACTGCTGTTGCAGTGTAACTATCATCTGCCTGAATAAATAATTTCAGGTAACGCTCACCG
>JBFYLU010000021.1:0-5129 GCA_041305285.1 Nanobdellota archaeon | reverse complement strand
TATTCTCATTTGAGAATCTTTTGTTTCTGCAGAAAATGAATCCTCAACATAATTAGTTCCTTTTCTTATCATTCTTCTTAAATAATAAGGCATTAATTGCAGTTCTTTTGGAATTGAAGTTAGCACTTCTCCTTGTTTTTTAACAACTGATGTAAGAATCATGCTCTTGCCCCTCATCAAACGAGTCAGGTCGTATTTTATATTCTTTCCTTCAAGAGTTTCTGGTTCATATGCAATTAACTGGGTTTCCTTGTTTATTAGTGGAATTTCAATATTAAAAAAACGCTTTTTTCTTTTTGCTTGAGCCATCTTATTCTTGTATTATTCTCCCTGTTCTTTCACCATGTTTTTGGTATTTAGATTTTTTGCATTCCTGGCAAGTATACATTATGTTTGTCTTTTTAGTTGTTTTAGCTTTTCTCTTGAATTTTGATACTGCTGGCTTGCTTCCCCATTTCCCCTTGTTTCCGTAGCCTCTTCCTCTTCCTCTTAATTTTGCTCTTGCTATACCTCCTCTTTTTAAGGTACCTCTTTTTCCACCTGTTGAGACTATTTTTATTTTTTGCAATGTCTTTTTTTTGCAATAGGGACAAAACCTATTTGTTGTCTTTGGTATTTTCATCGTATTACTGAATTCGAGTAGGTTTTGCATAAATGCAATAGCATAAAATTGCTAAACCTAAGTTTAGTTATGTTTATTTATGATAATTTGGCTTTTTAAAGGTTATTGAAAATCATGGTCCTGATAGAATATTGAGTATAATACCTCCAGGAATTGGACTCTCGCAGGCTCGGTCTAGTCCATCTTTTTCAAATCTGAACTAAACCATCGGTTCAATTCTTGTTTATATGGTCCTGCCAGGAATTGAACCTGGATTCTATCCATTTTGAGCTTTTTTTAAAGGGAAGATAGTGCGGTAGGAAACCGTAGGTGTCCTTCGCTCGTCAAGGATATGTCTTGGCCTTTGGACTACAGGACCTGGTTCTTATTTAGTTTTAATTAGACAAGATTTAAATAGTTTTATTTGATTTATGATTTATGGAATTCAAAAAGTGGAGTTGGGTGGTTTATGTGTTGTTTGCCTTGTATTTTCTTAATAGAGCATTTGCATATCTTGCAATTCCAGAGAGTTTATTGGTGTATGAAAAGTGGGTTTTTGTTTTAATTGCTGCTTTATTGTTGTTTGGAGCATATAATTCTTACAAGCTTAAAAAAACAGTTTATTAGTGCTTAACTCATAAACTTTATATATGTAATTTTCATTTATCCTTTATGCTGAAAATGAGGGGGGATAAGTCTGGACAAGTTACTGTTTTTATTATCATAGCAGTTATAATTGTGGCAGCTATTGTGGCTTTTTTTATTTTAAGAGCAAGACTAACTGCTACTGCAGTTCCTGCAAGTTTGGAGCCTGTTTATAATTCTTTTTTATCATGTTTGGAAGAAGATGCCCGTACAGGAATTAGTGTTCTTGGAAGCCATGGAGGGTATATTGAATTGCCTGAATTTAAACCTGGAAGCCAATACATGCCTTTTTCTTCTCAGCTGAATTTTTTAGGAAACCCAATTCCTTACTGGTATTATGTTTCTGGGAATAATATTCAAGAAGAACAAGTTCCAAGCTTAAAAGAAATGGAGGAACAGCTTGGGAATTTTATTGAAAATAGGATTAACAAATGCTTACTGGAGGATTATCTTGAAAATGGATATGGAGTAAGCATGGGTGATGAAGTTGAAGCAAATGTAAAAATAAATGAAGAAAGTGTTGAGGTTAATCTGAATATGGCTCTTGCAATGGAAAGAGCAAATGATAGTGTTGTTGTAAGAAATCATAAAGTTGTTCTTAATTCAAAGTTTGGAAAATTATATTCAGATGCAAGAGCTATTTATGATTATGAGCAGGAAACACTGTTCTTGGAAAATTATGGAGTTGATACTTTAAGACTCTATGCTCCTGTAGATGGAGTAGAATTAAGCTGCAGTCCTAAGATATGGAGTGCTGACGAGGTTTTTGATGAGCTTAGAATGGCAATTGAAGAAAATACTCTTGCTTTGAAAGTTAAGGGAGGAAATTTTGAACTAACACAATCTGAAAACAAGTATTTTGTTATTGATGTTCCTGTTGAAGAAGAGGTTTTATTTTTGAATTCAAGAAATTGGAGCCATAGCTTTGAAGTAAATCCAAGCCAGGAAAGCATGATGATTGCCAAGCCTGTTGGAAACCAGCCTGGAATGGGCATGCTTGGATTTTGTTACATACCTTATCATTTTGTATATAATGTTAATTATCCAGTATTAGTTCAAGTGTATTCTGGAAGCGAGATATTCCAGTTTCCCCTTGCTGTAGTAATCAAAGGAAACAAGCCAAGAGAGGCATTAAATGCAACTGCACTTGGAACTCCTGAAATTGATTTATGTGATTATAAAAATACTCAGGTAACTGTGAATGTTTATGATACTTCATTGAATCCATTGGATGCAAATATTTCATTCAAGTGCTTTGGAGAGATTTGCCAGATTGGGCAGACTCAAGATGGTGTTCTTTCTGAATTATTCCCTCAGTGTGTTAATGGATTTGTGATTGCAAAAGCAAATGGATACAAGACTTCAAATGAGCCTGTTCCAACAACTGTTCAATCCAATGGAGTGATTGTTATTCTTGAAAGAATGTATAACAAGAATGTTAATTTAAAATTAGATGGAAGAGATTACAATGGAGAGGCAATAATAAGCTTTGTTTCTGATGATGATTCAAAGACTCTTATTTATCCAGAACAAAAACAAATTAATCTAAGTCAAGGACAGTATGAAGTCCAGGTTTACATATATAGAAATTCAAGCATTAAATTGCAGGAAACAACTCAGGAACAATGCACTGAAGTTCCTAAAGGAGGATTAGGAGCATTGTTTGGATTAACAGAAGAAAAATGCTTTGATATAACAATACCTAGCCAGACAATTTCAAGTGCTCTTGTTGGAGGAGGGACTCAGGAATATTATATTGCTGAGAGTGAATTAATTGATTTCACAACAATTGATATAAATACTGACAGCTTAACAACACCTAGAACATTAGAGGACTTGCAGAAAAATTATCTTGAATTTGAGGATAAAGATTTAGACATTAATTTCAGATGAGATTAAAAAAATACTTTACAATTGGAATGATTGTTGTATTAGGAATAATGGCAGTTTCATTTGCAAGTGCTTATATGCAAAGCTCTCCTCAGTATAGCCAGTATCAGCAGGGAATGTTTGGGTTTGACAGGAGTTCTCTTGAGTTTAATGAAGAAATGTGCTCTGCAGGAAATGATTTTATTATACAGATTGCTCCATTTGGATGCACTCCTGCTGTTGTAAGAAGTGATTTATTAGAAGAGCAAAATGTTCCTGTTTATTGCCAGCTAGCTGCAACTCAGATAAATCCATTGATTGATGTTGAGGCAATAGAAAGCATTTCATTTAGTGGACAGTATCCTCGAGAGGTTTCAGGAGTTGGGTTTCTTCCTGCAAGAGCTGCTCTTGGAGTTTCAGGAAATTTAAATTCACCTGCACTGAATAATATTGGATATGTTATTATTGTGTTGAAAAAACAGGAAAATGCTTCTCAGATGCCAAAGTTTGTGACTGGAAATTTATCAGCAAAGATAAAGTATGATATTAAAAGTGCTTTTGGAATAGGAAAAGCAAATTTTTATCTCCCTGTTTTAAGTGATGCAGAGTGGGATGAAAGGCAAGAGCAGTATGGTTTTTGGAATGGAAGAGGTTATTTAAGAGCAGAGGAAGTAAGTGCAGATGCTGCAAGAATCTCTTTATATGATGGAACAAACAAGTTAAAAACAATTGACTTGCAAAAAGGCGGAACTTCTGAGAAAATTGGATTGCCTGGATTTCAATGCCTTGCTAATTTAAATTTAAAACTAAATAGCTTGGAAAATCCAGACACAAAAGCTAGATTAAGAGTTGGAGATAGTGTTGTTGAGGTAATTAAAAATGAAAAATTCTTAGAAGACAAGTGCTATGTTTCTGATATTGAAAAAATTGGAGTAAGAGAAAGAGTTAAAGTTGTTTGCAGAGAAGATACAGAGGCTGGAAGTTTTGGTTTAGGAAGCAAGAGTTTTGATTTGATTTCAAGTCCAAAGGTAAGTTTGAGTGTTAATAATGAGGAAGTCAAGGTGAATATGGGAGGATTAGTTACTTCTTATATGGAAGGAAGTGAGAATATGAATGTTTATCTTGGATATGTTTTTTCAACTAAAGGAACAAAAGATTTGGAAGTTGGGTTGATTTCTCTTCCTGCTTCTATATATTCTGGAAGTGAGTTAAGTCCTGGAGATTTAAGATATGTTGAGAAACTTTACAATGCATGGAGTTTAAATAAAACACAGGGAAGTTCTCCTAGTGCTAAAACATTGAGAGATTTTGCTCAGTTTTTTACAGGACAGATTAGCAATTTATATGGTTATTTAAAAGAAGGAAAAAGAGTTCAGTTTTTAAGATATGGGCAAGAAGGAACTGCTGGGGCAGTAAACTCAGTTAAATTTGGAGAGAAGGGTCAACAAAAAACAATTGCAATTAATGGATTTGCAGAGCCAGTTGATGAGTATTTAGATGATGTTGCATTAAAAGAAGTCAAGGAGTATTATGAAAAAGCAGTTGCTGATTATGAGTCTTTAAGAACTGACTTTGAGGCTGAAAAAACTGAAGACCCTTTGATTACCTATGCTGAAGATGCTCTTTATAATCAGATAAAATTGGCTAATGCAATTAATCAAAAAACAACTGCTGGAAAACTTTGCAGAGAGTTTAAGGAGAAGTATCCAAAGTCAATAAAAATAGGAGAAGTAAATATAGCTTGCAGTGAGTTAAAGCTTTCTGGTTCTGGAGTTTTAAGTTCAATTGTTTTTGTTAATGGAAGAAGTCATGCAATTTCTCTTGAAGGAATTTTTGAACCAACAAAAAAAGAGTATGGTGCAAATATTGTAATTAGAGGAGCTAATAATAAAATAGAAACAATTAATCTTCAAAAAGGTGAAAAGTATTATTTGGATAGTTTTAGAGGCTCTCCAACTGATGAGTTTGTGATTGGAACAGATTTGAAATTAAGATTTGATTCTACAGAGTGGAA
>JBFYLU010000020.1:0-3188 GCA_041305285.1 Nanobdellota archaeon | reverse complement strand
GGCTTTTTTAGCTATTTGTGCTGCTTGCTCTGAAGTCAAGTGCATGTGTTCTTTTGCAAGCTCTTCATGCTCCTTTGAGAAAGTTGCCTCGCTGATTAAAATCTCTGAATCTTTTACAAAGGGGATTATACTCTCATTAAATCCAGTGTCAAATACAAAAGATACTTTTATGTCTTTTTCCTTGAATGTTAGATTTTTTGCAAGATATTTTTTTCCTTTGAAAACTATGTCTTTTCCATTCTTTAAGTCTTTTAATAAAGGAAGATTTGGCAACTTGGCTTTTTTCAGCTTGTTCCTATCTATTCTTATGTTTCCTTTTTTAACAAAAGAATAGGCATTTGTTGGAATTCCGTGCATGATTGGTTTTGCTTCAAGATAAAACTCCTTGTTTTCAAGGAATTTGCCTGAAACTTCTTCAACTTTGATTTCATAATTCTTAGTAAAAGCAAAAGTGTCAAGAAGCTGGTTCATGAATTTTTTTGTTCCTTTTGGGCCATAAACATACAGTGTTTTATTGTACCCAGTCAAAGACATTGATTGCAAAAGTCCTGGAATTCCAAGAACATGATCTCCGTGCCAGTGGCTGATTAAGATTCTTGTAACTTTGTTTGGGTTTAGATGCATTTTTCTAAATTGCCTCTGAGTTCCTTCTCCGCAATCAAACAAGATATTTTCTCCTTGATAAGTCAGCAAAATAGAAGTGTGATTTCTCTTTATTGTTGGGATTGCATCTGAAGTTCCTAAAAAGTTTAGCTTTATCATAATTAAAAATATGAAACTTAGTTTATATAGATTTTCACAGAGGATAAATTATCCCTTCTTTTTCGGAATTGGCATAAGATAGTATTAAGAGATGATAATTTTTAGAGTTTCAACTAAGAATAATCGCGTGAGAACTTGGCCCAGCGAAAAATAAAAGGCAAAACGCTTTTACAAGCATTGGCTTTGGATTTACTTTTTCAATGCAGTTGAAGCTGGAGAAACAAAGATAATTGTATCTCCTCTAAGGAATGTTAATCCCAGATTCTTTTTTATCTCTCCGTTCTGCATTTCCTTTGTGTTGTCCAAGACTAAGTTAATGTGTATGTCAAAGGCCATAAGAGTTCCAACGAACTGCTTGTCTCCTTTCAACTGCACCATAACTTCTTGTCCCTTAGAATTGTTCAACAAATCCAAAGGCCTATCAATACCGTTAACCATAACTTATTCTTGAGGAATTTGTTTATAAATGTTTTTGTTCTCGAGAATAGGGGATATAGAAAGTTATTTAAATCAAATTTTACCAGATAAAGTATGCTAAAAAAAGGAAGAAAGATTTCAGGCGGAAGATACATTAATCAGAGAAAAAAAAGACTTTACGAGATTCCAGGACAAAAAAGAACACTAAAACTTGGAGAGCTAAAGAGAAAATCAAAAAGAGTAACTGGCGGAAATAGGAAGACTTTTGTATTGGCGATTAAGACAGTAAATGTTCAGGCAAAGGGAAAAATCCAGCCAGCAGAAATAACCAATGTTTTGGAGACTCCTTCAAACAAATTCCTTGCAAGACAAAATATAATCACAAAAGGAACCATAGTTGAGACTGCTTTGGGCAAGGTAAGAATAACAAACAGGCCTACTCAAGAAGGGGTTCTTAATGGAATTTTAGTTGAGTAATCAGACATTTCTTTAAGGATTAAAAACAAAAGCTTTATAAATAGAAACTATTTTTAAAGGTTACTATAGGTTTAAAAATGTCCTCTATAACTCGTTGCCCAGAATGCGGCAGTATTAATCTAACACATGATTCTCATTTAGGGGAAGTTATTTGCAATGACTGCGGATTAGTTGTTGAAGACAAGATGGTGGATACTGGAGTGGATATGCAGGGCAAGTTTGACAAGTCTGAGAAAAAAGGGCGTGGAGGAGCTCCGATGAGCATGCAGAAATTTGACAAGGGGCTTACAACAAATGTTGGAGAGATTTCTGATATTTACAAATTAGAACCAGGACAAACAAGAAAATTCCTTAGATTAAAGAAATGGCAGGAAAGAGTTTCTACTAGCATTGAAAGAAACTTAAGACTGGCAATGGCTGAACTAAGAGTTATTGCTTCTTATCTTAATCTTCCGAATGTTGTTAGAGATGAGGCTTCAAGAATCTACAATTATGTTCTTCAAAGAGGATTAGTCAGAGGAAGAAGCATGGAGTCTGTTATTGCTGCGTGCCTTTATGCTGCATGCCGTTCTTATAACATTCCAAGAACACTTGATGAAATGGCAACTGCATCTGATGTTGAAAGAAAAGAAATTGGAAGGACTTACAGATTTATTATAAGAAAATTAGGAATTAAAGTCAAGCAAAGCTCTCCTAAGGATTATATCTCAAGATTTTCATCTGTTCTTAAGTTATCTCCAAAAACTCAGAATGATGCTCTTAAGGTATTAAGGGATGCTGAAAAAGTTGAGCTGACTTCAGGAAGAGGGCCTGCTGGAATTGCTGCTGCAGCACTTTATGTCGCTGCTTTGATGAATGACGAGAAAAAAACACAAAGAGAAGTTGCAGATATTGCTGGAATCACTGAAGTAACAATAAGAAACAGGTACAAAGAGCTTATTGAGAAGCTTAAGCTTGAGGATAAAATCAAGCAGAAAGAGGCTTCTTTAAAGAAGAAGTAAATTATTATCTCTTCTTTTTGGAGAGATTTAATTATCAGAAAAATTTATTTTAACTGGTTATTCCTAATTATTATCTTTCTAAAGCTTTTTATATAGGTATTTTATTATAACTCTATCTTCTATATTAATAGGAGATGTTATAAGAAGAACCTTGGTTCTTTTTATCTGCGCGGAGATGCCGGAGTGGTCAAACGGGTCAGCCTTAGGAGCTGATAGCTTAGTGCTTACCTAGGTTCAAATCCTAGTCTCCGCATTCATCTCCTATTGTAGAGATGAAAGACTAGCTCTCAATCACGGGAGAGTTAGTCACTTTTTTTAAAATGAAAAAAGCATATTTAGTTCATGGATGGGGTGGAAATGGAAGCGGAGGATGGTTTGATTGGCTAAAATCTGAATTAAAGGAAAAAGGATTTGAAGTTATAAGCTTTGACATGCCTGACACAGATAATCCCAAGATTGAGACATGGGTTAAGTTCTTGGAGGAAAATATAGATATTGAAGGAATTGATGAAGAGAGTTATTTTATTGGGC
>JBFYLU010000019.1:0-6424 GCA_041305285.1 Nanobdellota archaeon | reverse complement strand
ATTACTTTCCCCTTCTCTTTTCAGTGCCATGTATTCCTTTATCATGCCTAAATTTTCATACAAAACAAGAAGCTTGGCTTTTAGCTCTTTTTTCTCTATGTTTGAAATATCCATTGCAAGGAGCTTTTCATATATTTTTGCAGCATGATTCTTTTTCCTGTTAAATTCAAGGATTCCTGCTTGTTTTTTATAAAACTCCTTGATTGTAATCAATATCTCTGCTCTTTCAGGAGCATTTGCATCATGCATTGCTTTTTTTAATGCCTCATCAACCTCTTCAAACTTGCCAGCCATTATGTATAATTCAGCTTCTTTTAAGTGAAAGCTTTTTTTATCCACAAAAGACATAGCAGAAATAGCAACATTGTTGTACATTTTTGCAGCATCAATAAGCATACCTTTGCTTTCATAGATTTCTCCAAGTTTTTGATGAATAAATCTCCTTACCTCTGGCCTTACTTTTTCCTTGACTAATCTTGTTAATTGGTCAATCTGAACAAAATCTCCCTTGCCCTCAAGCTCTTTTTTAACCTCCATAATTGTCATTTCTTTGTCTAGCATAAAAAAAATTATTTCAAGAAGTATTTAAGGATTATTGTGTTTAAAGTCAAACCTACACACTCAGAACTCCAAGTTTTTGTTCAATAGTTTTTCTTAACTGGCTCCCTCTTGTAGGGCTGAAAACTCCCATTACCTCAACATCAAGGAATTCATCTACCTGAACATCTGCTGTTTTTATCTGTTCAGCATCTATTTCCTGTCCACAACTTTTTAATCTTGCTTCATATACTGTTATTTTTTTAAAAGTGTAAGAATCCTCATCTCTTTTTGTTTTTTCTTTTCCAGGCATTACAAAAGCAATAAACGCATCCTTGCCTCTTCCAATCACATACATCTCTCCTTCTCTTAATTCTGTTAAGTGAGTTAATCTTTGTGAATGATTTCCAAGATAAGCGGTATTCATGTGATTTTTTTAAGAACAATTAGAGTTTACTTTTGCTTTACAATCTCAGTGCACATTCCAGCTGCAACAGTAGCACCAGCATCTCTTACTGCAAACTTGCTCATATATGGATTTTCCTTGCTTGTTTCCAATGCAAGATTTCCAATTGGCTTGATTCTAACTTTAGCTGTTTCCCCATTTTTCAAGAAGTCTGGATTTTGTTTTATAGCTTGTCCAGTTCTTGGATCAATCTGTTCTATTAACTCAACAAACTGGCATGGCACCTGAGCAGTGTGAACATGGAATACTGGTGTGTATCCCTTAGCCAATACAGTTGGGTGATTTATTACAGTGATTGTAGCAAGGAATTCCTCAACAATTGGGATTGGCTTAGCAGCATCGCAAATAACATCTCCTCTTGCAATATCTTTCTTTCCAACTCCACGTATGTTTACACCAACATTGTCTCCAGCATTTGCTTCTGGAAGTGTTTCATGGTGCATTTCAATTGTTTTTATTTCTCCGTCAATTCCTGTACCAGTTCTTCCTGGCAATACCTTAACTTTCATTCCATTTTTCATGATTCCTGTTTCAATTTTTCCAACTGGAACAGTTCCAATACCTGTAATTTCATAAACATCTTGAACAGGCATTCTCATTGGAAGATTAGTAGGCAATTGAGGAGTTGGGAATAAATCTAATTGTTCCACAACAGTTGGCCCTTTGTACCAAGGCATGTTTGTAGTTTTCTTTACAACATTATCCCCTTGATATGCTGAGATAGCAATAAATGCAGTTGTTGCTGGGTTGATTCCAACACCCTGAAGCAATTTCCCAACTTGTTCTTTAACTTCATTGTATCTTTTTTCATCATATTTAACTGCATCCATCTTATTGATTATAACTGCAATATTCTTTACACCCATTGTTCTTAATAGCCACAAGTGTTCTGTAGTCTGAGGCTCTACTCCTGAAGGAGCAGCAATTACTAAGAAAGCAGCATCTGCTTGTGAAGCACCAGTAATCATGTTCTTAACAAAGTCTCTGTGTCCTGGAGCATCAATGATTGTGATTTCGAATTTTTGAGTAACTAATTTTCTGTATGCTAAGTCAATAGTAACTCCTCTTTCTCTTGATTCCCTGATTTCATCCATTACATATGCAAATTCAAATCCAGCTTTTCCATGCTTAGCAGCTTCTTCTTTTAATTTTGCCATTTCCTGTTCAGAAACAACACCAGAATCAAACAGCAATCTACCTACAGTTGTTGATTTTCCAGCATCAACATGCCCTACAAAAACAACATTCATGTTTGGTTTTGCTCTAGCCATTTTTTTTGTATTTTTTATTAAAAATTTTGTATGATTATTTATGAAAAAATTAGTTTATAAATCTTTCTATGTTTTCATAAATATTTTGTGATTATAGTTTATCGACGGGAAATTAAGCTGCGGGTATTTCATAGATGTTTAAAGTTAATACTGCAAGTCCTCCAAGCTCTTTGCTAATCTTCTCTTTGTCGAATATCCTGTCAGAATTAAATATAACATGCGAGGTTCCATCTTCATCATCTTCTATCCCTATTGCATTAAATCTATTCATAAAATTAAAATAATTTCTTGTTCTTATTACATCTGCATCTTTGTAATCCATCTTAACTTTAGCAACATAATGGTATATCATTTTATTTATTCTATTGTAGAATTATTTTATTGGTTTTCCGCCAAGCCTTTTCTGTCTCTTATCTTTCTTATTACCTCAGCTTGCAAACTCATTGGAATAGGCTCGAAAAGCTGGTCTTTTAATGAAGATGTTCCTCGTCCTTCAGTTGCACTTCTCAAGTCACTGCTCCATCCAATCATTTCTGCAACTGGAATCTTTGCTTCAATCTGAGCTTCTCCAAGTTCCTGGCTTACATTAAGCATCTGCCCTCTTTTTCCTCCAATAAGTTTTGTCATTCCTCCAAGGAAACTATCTGGAATTTCAATCAAGTGAATTTGCAATGGTTCTAATAATGTTGCACCGCCTTGCTTCATTGCTCCTGTTATTGATTCTCTTACAGCAGGATAAACCTGTGCAGGCCCTCTGTGAATAGCATCTTCATGAAGTCTTATGTCTTGCAATAATATTTTCATCTTGCTGCATGGCTCTCTTGCCAATGGCCCACGATTCATGACTTCTTCAAATGCATCCAGCACCATTTCAATTACCTCACCAATATGAACCTCTCCACGAGTTTCATCCATGAAAACATTTCCTTTGTAAACATCTCTTACCTTTCTTATTTCTTCTCCGCTCCATCCAAGTTTTGAAAGAATATCTGCAAGCTCATTTGATTTTTTCTTTACTCTTCCTTCTGGTATTTGCCCGCTTTGTATTGCATCATAAATTTCTTTTTCCAATGGCTCCACGCTTATATAGAAGCTGTTGTGCTTGTTTGGTGAACGCCCTTCAACTGCAGGAGATTCTTTATTCGCAGTTTCCCTGTAAACAATTATTGGAGCAGAAGTTTTTACTTCTAATCCCTTTTCTGTTTTAATTCTGTTTTCAATTATTTCAAGATGCAGTTCTCCCATTCCTGAAATCAAGGACTCTCCAGTCTGCTCATTGATTTCTACTTTTATTGAAGGGTCTTCTTTTGCAACTTTCTTAAGTATCTCCACAAGCTTTGGCAAGTCAGCTGTTTTCTTGACTTCAATTGCTTTTGTGATTACTGGTTCAAAAATATGCTTTAATTCTTCAAAAGCAGTTTCTGGCTCAAGTGTAATTGTCTCCCCTGCTTCTCCTGTAATTCCAGATATAGCAAGAACATTTCCAGAAGAAATCTCTTCCAATTGCTCTGGTTTTATTCCATTGTAAATTAATATCTGCTGTATTTTTTGCCTTTGCTTTGCCAGGTTCAAGTAAACTTCCATTCCATTTTTAAGTGTTCCAGAGAACAATCTTCCAGCTGAGATTTCTTTTCCTGAACGAGGGTCTATTACAATTCTTGTTATTACAAATGCAGGCTTTCCAGTTTTGTCGCATGCAATAAGGGACTTTCCAAAATCACTTTGCAAGTCTCCATGCCATATTTTTGGAATTCTGTATTTTTGAGCATCTAATGGATTAGGAAGATGTTTTACTACCATGTCTAAAAGAACTTCATAAAGAGGAGCATTTTCCCACACCCATTTTTTCCTGTCTTCTTCATTCATCTCAACAAGTGTAAAAATATCCTTGAATGTTATTGATTTTTTCTTCATGAATGGAACAGACAATGCCCAGTTTTCTTTTGCACTTCCAAAAGCAACACTTCCATCTAGGATATTTACTGCCCATTTGCTTTTGAAATCTTCATCTGCAATTTTTCTGATTAGTTCATTGAAATCTTTTATAATTTTTAGAAATCTTTCCTGCATTTGTTCAGGAGTAAGCTTCATTTCCTTAATCATCCTATCAACCTTGTTTATGAAAAGAACTGGCTTTACTCTTTCCCTCAATGCCTGCTTAATAACTGTTTCAGTCTGTGGCATGATTCCTTCAACTGCGCAGACAAGAACAATTGTCCCGTCAATAGCTCTCATGGCTCTTGTAACATTTCCAGAAAAATCAACATGTCCTGGAGTGTCAATAAGATTAATCAGGTATTCTTCCCCGTGAAAATTATGCACCATTGAGACATTTGCAGCATCAACTGTCATAAGTCTTTCCTGCTCATCTGAGTGCTGCCATGTTGCCATTCCAGCGTCCAGGTCTCCTGCGCTTTTAGCTGCCATGTGCCCTGATGCAGCAAGAAGATTGTCTGTAAGAGCAGTTTTTCCGTGGTGAATATGAGCAGAAGTAGCAATGTTTCTAATGTTTACTTGTGTTCCGCTAATTCTCCTTATCTTTTCAAATTGTGTTTCTTTTTCTACCATGTTATAATATAATTTAATTGAAAAAATGGTTTATAAAGTTTCTTGCGAAAAATAAACTACTAACGAGCACTATCTGCTTGCTTTTCAGACTCGTTTTTCTTTCTTAGTGCAAAACTTTCTCCATTTCCTTCAGCTGCAAGCATTATCTCATCTGCCAGTGCCTGTGCAAGTGTCTTTTTCTTGTTAAATGCCTTGTCGCTTGAACCATGAACAAGATGCTTTAATGCAAGATTGACTCTTCTTAGTGGCGAAACATCAACTGCCTGCGGGTATCTTGCACCACCATATTCAATGACAGTAATCTCATCTCTTGGAGCAGCATTTTCAACAGCATCAACTAAAACCTGCACTGGATTTTTCCCTGTTTTTTTTGCAATCATGTCCAGGGCTTCCAAAACTATTTTCATGTTTTTTGAATATTTTCCAGTTGCATCTCCTTTCTCAATCTTGTGCTTTTTTCCTCTGTGTCCTGCAGTTGCAATCTTGTTCATTAATCTTTCAACAACATTTACTTTTATCTGCCCAAGCTTCATCATGTATCTTCCTTGGCTTTTTAAAATAAGTCTTGGCTGGAGATTAATCACATTCTTCAATCCAGGGTCTTTGACTGATATTTCACTTAAGTCATATAAATCAAAAATCTTAAAATTTGGAATTTGTACTTGCTCTGCCATTTTATCTTCTACCCTTTTCAATCTTGCCCTGCCATAATCTGTGCAAAGGCTGGTCATTTACTTGAATAACTTTATATCTTACTCCAGGAATATCTCCTTTTGTTCTTCCTTGCTTTCCACCAATTCTTTCAATCATTACTTCATCATGCTCGTCAATAAATTTTTGAGCAAGATTTCCAGGAATAAATGCAGTCACTGATTTTCCATTCTTAGTCAATTGAACCTTGCAGCATTTTCTCATTGCAGAGTTTGGCTGTTTAGCTTCTTTTTCAACTTTAGCAAGGACAATTCCTTTTGCTTGGTTAGCTCCTTCTAAAGGATCAGATTTAGCATACAAATCCAAAGTTCTGGCCTTGAATTTTTTATCACTCCATCTAAATCTCTTCCTGTCTTTCTTTTTCTTTAGTGCGTTTTTTAATCCCATTTTAATCTACGAGAATAATTATTGTTAATTAAATTGCTTTATAAAGTTTGCTTAAATGATTTTAAACTCTTTTCCAAAGAAGTCTTTTATTATTTTCTGCATCTCAAGCAATCTTCTTTTGTCTCTTCCAATCAATGCAGCCTTGCTTGATTTTCCTGCAGTAAGAATCATTTCATTGTCTTTTATTTCTAAATTCCTGAATTTGACAGGGCTTACAATTGCCTCAATAAAATATCTTGCATGGCTCTCTTCTTTTGGTATTGGAATTACTTTTACTCTTTTTCCAAGAATCTCGCTTACTCTTCTTATGTTCCTTCCATTTTCTCCAATTGCTCTCGGTATGAGAGATTTTGGAACACAGAATATAATCATCTCATTGTATTTGATTACATGTCTTGTAGAAATTCCAGTTATTCTTCCAAAAAGATTCAAGTACCGCATGTCCTGCATGCTTATTGTTCCAGCCATTAGCATCATATTAAAT
>JBFYLU010000018.1:0-7058 GCA_041305285.1 Nanobdellota archaeon | reverse complement strand
TTTTAATCCAAAAACCCTGTCCATTTCTTTTATTGTCTCTATCTTCCCTTCTGCTTTTTCATCTCTAACTAATTTCCATAAAACCTGCAATGCTTCAGGCATATTCAAATCATCATTGATTGCTTTTTCAAATTCTTTCAAATACTCCCCATTTTTTTTCTTGTCATCCTTTAACTCTGTGACTATATTTTTTAGTCTTTGCAAAGAATTTTTTGAGGCTTCCATGTTTTCCCATGTAAAATTAATCTGCTGTCTGTAATGCTTTGTAAGATAAAAATATCTTAAGTCCATTGGAGAGTATCCTTTTTCTTTAATAGCCTTTAAATCATAAAAATTCCCAAGAGATTTTGACATCTTTTTTCCATCAACCAAGAGCCATTCATTATGAAGCCAGTATTTTACAAATGGTTTTTTTCCACTTGAAGCCTCGCTTTGAGCGATTTCATTTTCATGATGAGGAAAAATTAAATCCACTCCTCCAGTATGAATATCAAACCTTTCTCCTAGATATTTTGATGACATTGCAGAACATTCAATATGCCATCCAGGCCTGCCTTTTCCTATTTCAGTTTCCCAAAAAACATCCCCGTCATTTTTGTCATAAAATTTCCATAGTGCAAAATCATTTGCATTTTCTTTGTCATATTCATCTTTTGAAACCCTCTCACTTGCACCTTCTTTTAACTCCTTGGCTTTTATCTTAGAAAGTTTTCCATAATCTTTGAATTTTTTTATTGAAAAATAAATCCCATCCTCTGCCTTGTATGCAATTCCTTTTTCTAAAAGTTTTTTTACCATAGCAACCATTTCCTTGATATGCTCTGTTGCTTTTGGCACGACTTCTGGAATTTCAATATTCATAGCTTTAATATCCTCTAAAAAAGCTTTTTCATAAATCTTTGTAAACTCTTTCAGGCTTTTTCCAGATTTTTGGCTGTCTCTTATTGTCTTGTCATCAACATCTGTTAGATTCATTACTTCCTTGACATTAAATCCAGAATATTTTAGATATCTTCTAAGAGTATCTGCAAAAACATAGGGTCTTAAGTTTCCAATATGAACATAGTTGTAAATTGTAGGCCCGCAAACATACATCCCAACCTCGCCTTTTTTTATTGGCTTGAAAACTTCTTTTTTTCTTTTAAGAGTATTATATATTTTTAATGCCATAGTATGCTTAAGAAATCCTGATTTAAAAATCTAGTTAATCAGATTCAATTGTAACCTGGACATCAACAGAACTTCCATAAAGCTGTCCAGCTTTTTGCATGGTTATAGTGTATGCAATCAAGCATGGTGGAGCTGTTTCAGGTATAGAGAATGTAACTAATTTAGGGTTTTCCATAATGCTTCCTGCTGATATCTGTGCTGTTCCTGTCTTCCCTAAAGCAATAAAACTATCTGCTTGAGCAGTGCTTAATGAGTTTGGACAGCTTGTTTCAGTTGCTTGAATAGTATATGTGAATGTTGCTGCTTCTGTTTCAACATTTCTTATTGAAAAAGCAAAACCACTTCCTTGCTGCCCTTTTTCAAGGCTGATTTGTCTTGAAGAAGGAAAAATAACTATCTTCCTTGTATTATCTTCTGAGAATAATTTATTTATCTCACTTTTAACTGCAGTGTCAATCTGGTCAATGCTGCCTGTTGCACTAAAGAAAATCTTATTGACAAAATATCCTCCAAGAATCAAAACCATCACAAGCAAGACTATAGTTACCATTGTGCCCATAGTCAGTTCCATTGCTGCGTTTTTATTTTTCATTTTAGTAAACTGGGAATTGTGATGTATCAAGCATTCCTGAAAAAAGAACAATTACAAAAACAACACTTAAGACAAATCCGATTATATTCAAGATTATTCCTGCAAATGTCAATTTATTTGGATTTTTTCTTTGCTGAATCATGCAAAAGGTAAACCCTACAATTGAAATCAACATCCCTAAAAGTCCAGCAAAAACTATGCTCAAGATTCCAAGTGTAAACCCTGAAATTCCAAGTCCTTCACCTATCTTTTTTTCCATACCTTATTTAATAAAATTCTTTTTATAAACCTTTCTTATATTTCTGCATTCAATAACTTTAAAAAACAAATAGTTCTTAGTTTTCTAATGGGGGTGTAGCTCATTGGGAGAGCACTTGACTGAAGATCAAGGGGTAGAGGGTTCGATTCCCTCCACCCCCATTTTTTCTTATTATCCTGAATATAAATCTTTAAAAACCAATACTTAATGATTTTTACATGGTAAAAGACCACTATATAAGAAGATATACTGAAATAGGAGGGACACATCCTTTTAATTGGAGGATTGTTGGGGATGGAGATCTTGCAAATGCCGCTACTAAGATACTTAAATATTTTAGAGATGTTAAAAAACAAGTTCCTGAACCACTAAGATATCTTTTTAATGTAAACTGTGAAAAAGGGGAGTTTGATTTGACTTATAACTTTGGAGCAAGTTCAGTCGTTGTGGATGATATTAATTTAGCTTCTCTGACTGTAGATGGCGGTTCTAAAAAAGGATTAGAGATTTTATTAAAGGTAATGGAATTAGATAAATTTGAATCTTCTCAAAAACCTTCTAAAAAGAAAGTAAGTCAGGAATAGGCTAAAAACAAGTTTTTGCTAAATTCCTTCCATGAATCTTTAAGTAAAATGAGTAAGTCAGGAATAGGCCATCTTCTGTCTTTCCCTGAATCTAAGTCAGACGGAAAGTGTTAACATTTGACTAAGCGTTCTTATGAACTTGCACCAGTCAGGATGTTCGTTTCATCAAATCTCTCATCTCCAAGTTTCCCTCAAGGTTCATTACTCAATGAGAGCTGTGTCGTTTCTGTAACAGTGCCTTGCCTCGCGACAACCTTTCTTTCAAAAGGTGACTTTAGTATGGTGGACAGACCTTCCTCAAAACTCAGAAATCATTTTCAGGTTTCTTGGCAATCTAATGCCAGAGTTCCGAAGTTAACTACCCGACTTACTCAAAAATCCAAACATCGTAGACTTTTTAAGGTTTACTGTCTGTATCTTTTAATGCCAGACAATCATGGAAAAAAAGCAGGTGAGCCGAGCTCTCTTTGGCATTCTTTAACTAAAGAAAAAATCTTAGCAGAGTTTGAAACTTCTGAAAAAGGGCTTTCATCTGGAGAAGCAAAAAAAAGACTTGAAAAGTATGGAAAAAACACACTAAAGGAAGTTAACAAGCTTAATCTCTTTAAAATTTTAATAGAACAGTTCAAGTCTTTTATTATTTATATTCTGATTATTGCAGGAGCAATCTCCTTTCTAATACAGCACTATCTCGACGGGATAGTTATTTTTGCAGTAGTAATATTAAATGCTTCCATTGGATTTTTTCAGCAATATCGAGCAGAAAAAGCAATAATCAGCCTGAAAAAACTAATAATCCCCAAGTCAAGAATAATAAGAGAAGGAAAGCATATTATTGTCTCTTCTGAGGAATTAGTTCCAGGAGATATAATTGTCCTTGAAGCAGGAGATAAGATTAACGCTGATTGCAGGATTATTCAATCTTCAAATCTCCAGGCAAATGAAGCCATACTGACTGGTGAAAGTTTGCCAATAGACAAGTCCTCGTCAGTTCTTTCCGCAGGCACTATTTTTTCAAAAAGAGAAAACATGCTTTATACAGGAACACAAGTAGTAAGGGGAGAGGCACTGGCAGTGATTATTGCAACTGCAATGGAAACTGAATTTGGAAAAATAGCAGAAACTCTCCAGGAAATAGAAACTCCAGATACTCCAATGCAAAAAAGATTAAATAAATTCTCAACACAAATAGGTTATATCATACTTATTTTGGTTGCAGGAATAATGCTCCTTGGATTAACAGAGCATTTTGATTTGTTTGAAATGTTTTTGACTTCAATTGCTTTGGCAGTATCAGCAATTCCTGCTGGATTGCCCGCAGTTCTTTCAATATCTTTTGCAGTAGGTTCTTTTGCAATGTCCTCGAGAAATGTGATTGTAAGAAGATTGCCTGCTGTTGAAACTCTTGGAAGCGTGACTGTTATCTGCTCAGACAAAACAGGAACAATCACAGAGGAAAAAATGCATGTTGAAAAGATTTTTGCAGGAAAAAATTCTTTTGTAAGAACAGGCAAGGAGATTTATCTTGGAAAGAAAAAAATAAACTATAAATTAGATAAAGGATTATTCTATACTTTGAAGACGAGCGTCTTATGTAATAATGCAAGATTTGAAGAAATTAAAAAAGGAGATTATGAAATCATAGGAGACCCAACAGAGCAAGCCCTTTTGTCCAATGCACTTGACTTGGGATTAAATAAAAAAATTCTAACAGAAGAAGAACCCTCTGTAAGAAAAATAGAGTTTGAATCCAAGAGGAAATTAATGTCAATTGTTCGTGAAAATGGAAGGCATAACACAATTTATTCCAAGGGAGCTCCTGAAAAAATACTTGATATTTGTTCCTCTGAATTATACAACGGAGAAATTATTCCTCTTACTGGAAAAAGAAAAAAAGCAATTTACTTAGAACTAAGAAAAATGGAGCAAGATGCTCTTAGAGTTTTAGGATTTGCATTTAAGAGTTTTTCTAAAAAAGCAAAGATAGAGGAAAAGGGATTAATCTTCTTGGGATTAATAGGCATGCTTGACCCCCCGAGAAAAGAAGTAAGGGACGCAATAATGCATTGCAAATCTGCAGGAATTTCAGTAAAAATGATTACAGGAGACTCAGCAATTACTGCAAGCGCAATCGCAAGCAAAATAGGAATTACCGGAGAAATAATCACAGAAGAAGAGCTTGAAAAAATGTCTGACTCTCAATTATCCTCGAGAATAGACAAGATTGTTATTTTTGCAAGGACAACCCCTCATCAAAAATTAAGGATTACAGAAATCTTGCAAAAAAGAGGAGAGATTGTTGCTATTACTGGAGACGGAGTCAATGATGTTCTTGCTCTTAAGTCTGCAGATATTGGAGTGGCAATGGGGCAGAGAGGAACAGATGTTGCAAGAGATGTTTCAGATATTGTCCTGACAGATGATAATTTTGCTTCTGTTGTTGAAGGAGTGAGAGAGGGAAGAAAGAATTATGATAATATAAAGAAGTTCACAAAATATTTCCTTGCAGTTAATTTTAGCGAGATATTTCTTGTTGCAATAACCTTATTTATGGGGCTTCCGCTTCCTCTGCTTCCTCTTCAATTGCTATGGATGAATCTGGTGACTGATTCTTTTCCAGCTCTTTCCCTTGCATTTGAAAAAGAAGAAAGAGTAATGAAATCAAAACCAAGAACTGAGAAAAGCATTCTTGATGGAATTTGGAAATTTATCATCTTCGCTGGATTTTTGGCATTAGTCTCAGAGATTGCTGTTTTTTTCATTGGGCATTATGGAAACTATGATTTAAGCAGAACAAGAACATTGGTTTTAACAACTGCAATATTATTTGAGTTATTTTTTGTTTATACCTGCAGAAGCAAAAAGCCATTATTAAGAATAGGAATATTTTCCAATAAATGGATGAACTACGCTGTTTTAGTTTCTCTTTTGCTTCATTTGTTATTGATTTACACTCCTGCGGGAAAATTATTCTCCTTAGTTCCTCTAAGCTTAATGGAATGGATGTTTATTCTTCCTTTTGCAATCTCAGGATTAGTTATTTTTGAAATAGCAAAGTATATTAGAACTAAAAACGGGGATATTATAGAGGACGATGATTGAAAATTTTTTATTCTTTGCAATATCAGGATTTTTCTTAGTAATCAGTGGAATTTATCTAGTAAAATCTTTGAATAAGATAGCGATATTCTTGAAAATTTCAGAATTCAGCGCAGCATTTATCTTAATGGCATTAGCAACTTCATTGCCAGAATTGTTTGTAGGTATCTCCTCTGCTATCCAAGGAGTTCCTCAGCTTAGCCTGGGAAATGTGATTGGAGCAAATATTATTGACCTGACTTTATTAATGGGAATTTTTATTTTAATGAGCAAAGGAATAGAGTTCAAGACAAAAAAAATAGATAAGAACATTTATTTTATGCTTGCTTCAATATTCCTTTTAGTGGTTCTTTATTTGATAGGAAATTCTCTCTCCAGAATTGATGGGGTGATTCTTCTTTTGTTGTTTGCAGCTAATGCATTCAGACTTATAAGAAAGAGCATGAAATACTCTGCAAAAATAAAATCTAGCAAAAAGCATAGCCAGCATATCAAGCTTGGATTCTTAATTCTGTTTATCCTGTCCTTAATGGTATTATTCATTTCAGCAAGATATCTTGTGAAATACTCTCATAATATTGCATTGGATTTGAATTTGCCTGAGATTTTTATTGGAGTTTTTCTTCTTTCTTTTGCAACAACTCTCCCAGAACTGGTTTTTGGGGTTAATGCAATCATGCTCAAGCACGAAACCATGTCCTTAGGAGACCTGACTGGAGCAGCCTTTACAAACATCTGCCTTGTCTTGGGGGTTGTTTCAGTAATCCATCCAATACAGGTTGAATTAGCTCCTTTTTTGCTTTCTGGAGTTTTCATGCTTTTGACTGGGATTATTTTTGTAACCTTTATTAAAAGTGGAAGAAAACTAGAAATCTATGAAGGAATTTCTTTGATTGGGATGTATTTGTTTTTTGCAGTTCTGCAGTTTGTAATGCGTTCAATGTTATAGAAATATCAAACGAAATAAGTAGTAGAAGAATTTATTGGCATACTATTAATAAAGCTTTTAGTAGCTCTATGCTGAAACCCTCGGGTTCTTGGGTCTTACACAAGAGCTCTATCAACGTCATCTTCTTTGACGGCTTTTGTTGTCTCGTTTTGCGGATGGCTTCGAACTTAGATGCATTCAGTTCTTATCCATATAATGCGTAGCTATGCAGCCTGCCATTTGACAACTGCTCACCAGAGGCATCCGAGTCCCGTTCCTCTCGTACTAAAAACTCGTTCCACTCAGACAACGACACACCTAGTAGATATCATACAAACTGTCTCGCGACGTTCTTAACCCAGCTAACGATCCCTTTTAATACGTGAACTCCGGCACCCTTGCACGCTTCTGCACGCGCAGGATAGG
>JBFYLU010000017.1:0-6718 GCA_041305285.1 Nanobdellota archaeon | reverse complement strand
TTATTGTTTTTGCCATGATAAATGCAGCTCTTCTGTCATTCCATTCTGTTTCAGTTGAGCCGATTTCAACAAATAAGCATGGCTTGTCAATTAATGGGCCGTGATGAGTGCATTCAAGAGTTAGCTTGTAATCTTTTAAATCATATTCCTTGACATTTTTATGAAGCATTTCAAAGAATTGTTTTTGAAACAAAGCAGAGGTTTTGCAAATCATTCCAGGCTTTCCTCCAAAATCAGCTCTGCTCGAGTCTGCACTCGTCACTGGATTACCTGGCTTCTCTCGTGCAAACTCTCGTTTCCAGTTGCCAGGCGCGTGAATTGAAAGTGTTTTTTCCTTGCTTTCTGATTTATGCCTTGAAGCAAATATAACAAAATCATACTTGTTTATCTTGGATAAATCCAGACTTTCAGTATAAATTGCCTCTTCATCAACCAAGTAAAAATTAATATTACCGTACTGGCTTAGAGCAGTTGTGATGTTTATTCCTGCCTTGTCTTTCTTTGATGCAACAATAAGATAGTCTTTATACATCAACTAAGAAAAAGTTTAGGGTTTAAAAGAATTATTGTTATAACTTTTAAAAATTATAATTAATTAGAAAAATCTAGAGCATTGAGCAACTATGGACTGATTATTCTAACTTACTTATCTTCAAAAATAGGTGATAACTTGGATTAAATATAAAAACTCATTATTATTTTTATCTAAATGAATGAGATGATAAAGATAATCCTAGGAATTGCAATTCTGGTGTTAGGTATTCCTATTGGAAATTTTCTTGCTAAAATAACAAAAGAAGAAATAAAACCAGGAAGATTTTGGTTTAAACTAATAACAATTGCATCTATAATCTGCGGGTTTGCATCATTAATTCTTGGAAATGATGCCTTGTTATTCTCGTTCTTTTTTATTGCAATTGTTGCTTCCAGAAGCCTTAGATAGTTTTATATATAGACGACAATGCTGATTTTTATGAGATATATATTGGACAGTGAAACAAAACTAGCCATCCAAGAACTGTATGAAGATGGATATGAAGTAAGAGAAATAGCACAAATGTTTGGTGTGAATTATCAGACTATATGGATTCATACTCTTGGAGAAGACAACTATCGAGAGAGACAAGAAAGAAAAAAACAAGAGTATCAGGACAGGATTGCAAACCAAAAAGGATTTAAGACTTATCAGGGATATAAAGAGGCTCAAAGAAAGAGCAGAAAAATAAAATTAGAAAGAGTCAGCAATATTCTTGGACTTTATTTTGGGGATACTTCAAACGGAAGGCTCTCAAGGGTGGCCAGAGAAATTGGAATCTCAAGGCAAGCACTGACTAATTATCTTAAAGGATACAATGCTCCTGCTCCAGGAAATCTGGAAAGAATATTAAAAATTTTGGAGATTCCAGAAGAAGTAAAAAAACTTCTTGCAACTGGATAGAAACACTATTAAACGCTTGAAGATATCAATAAACATGCTATATATTATAGGACTTGGATTGAATGTTGACGGGATTTCTGCATTTGGATTAGAATGCGCAAGAAAATGCAAGAGAGTGTATTTGGAAAATTATACAGTGGACTTTCCATACTCCCTTGGCGAGCTCGCACAATTCATTGACAAGAAAATAATCCCAGCAGATAGGGAGATGGTTGAAGGATTATCTTTAGTTGATGAAGCAGAAAAAATGGATGTTGCATTGCTTGTTTACGGAAGTCCGCTTACTGCAACAACACACATAACATTAATTCAAGAGGCAAAGAGAACTGGAATCAAATACAAGGTGATTTACAATGCTTCAATACTAGATGCTGTTGCGCAAACAGGACTGCAATTATATAAGTTTGGAAAAGTTGCTTCAATGCCTGAATGGAAAAAATCCTATGAACCAGACAGCTTCATGGAGATAGTCAAGGAAAACATGTCAATAAAAGCTCATTCATTAATTCTTATTGACCCGGGATTGGAATTTCAAGATGCATTTAAACAATTGGAAATGGCATGTGAAAAACACAATATAAAGCCAAAGAGCTTGATAGTCTGCTCAGCACTTGGAACAAAATATAGCAAGATAATGTACAAGTTTATTGAAGAATTAAGAGAAATAAGAGACATCAGGCATCCATACTGCATGATTATTCCTGGAAAGCTTCACTTCATGGAATCTGAAGTTTTAGAAGATTTTAAATAGTTAAAACTTTTGAATAAAAACATGGCTATAAACAACAAGATTAGTGAAAGAATTATTTCTATTATAGCTATTATTATCTAAAAGCAGACTCTTAATTGGGTTTGCAGGACACTAACATGAGTTTACAAACTATAACACCTGCTGTGGAAAAACAAGAAAGACTTGGAAAGCTGATAAATATGCTGGAAAGAGGAAGGTTTGATGACGCAAGATATTATGCTGATGAATTACTAAAAGACAGTGTTCCACAAACCTGGATTAATTCTTCTTGTTATGGATACTTTAATAGATTAGCAGATACAAATAAAAGGAGGGCTGAGAGACTTGCCAGAGTTTTTCAAGAATACAGGTGGGAATGCTGGCTTAAGTAAACCTTAAAAACAAAATAAGCTAAACAACAATATGTATGACTTTAAAGAAATAGAAGAAGATGCAAAAAAAGTCTGGAAGAAATACCAGAAAGAAATAGAAAAAGCAATACAAGATAATCCTAAAAAACCATTGTTTTCTTTTTTAGAGGGCCCGCCAACTGCAAATGCTCCTCCTGGACTGCACCATCTTGAGTCAAGGACATTCAAGGATATTGTTTGCAAGTTCAAATACATGCAGGGATTTTCTGTTCCAAGAAAAGGAGGATGGGACTGCCATGGATTGCCAGTTGAAGTCCAAATTGAAAAAAAACTAGGATTAGCAGACAAAAAAGCAATTTTAAAATATGGAGCAGACAAATTTATCGATGAATGCAGATGCAATGTTTTTTCCAATATAAAGGACTGGAATAAATCCACAGAAGAATTGGCTTATTGGGTTGATTTAAAACATCCTTATGTAACCTTGGAAAATAATTACATAGAAAGTGTCTGGTGGAGCCTTAAAGAACTATACAATAAAAAAATGCTCTATGAAGGGCATAAAGTTGTTCCATTCTGCCCAAGATGCGGAACTCCATTATCAAGCCATGAGGTTGCTCAGGGTTACAAAGACATCAAAGAAGAATCTGTTTATATTGCATTTAAATTAAAAGACAAAAAAGGAGAGTATATCCTAGCATGGACAACAACTCCATGGACTCTTCCTGGAAATGTTGCTCTAGCTGTTGGAGACAAAATTGATTATGTAAAGGTTCAATTGCAAGATGGAGACACATTGATTCTTGGAAAAGAAAGATTAAATGTTCTTAAAGGCGAGTATAAAATAATTGAAGAAATGAAAGGAAGCAAATTAGTTGGATTGAAATATGAACCATTGTATAGTATAAAAGAACTTCAAAATGAACATTCTTACAAAGTAATCCCTGCTGATTTTGTTTCTACTGAAGACGGAACAGGAGTTGTTCATACTGCAGTAATGTATGGAGAAGATGATTATAATGTTGGAATAAAAGTAGGATTGCCTGCTGTTCATACAGTTGGACAAGATGGTAAATTTTTAGACATAGCTCCAGAATTTTTAAGAGGAAGATTTGTCAAAGAAACTGAAAAAGATATTATTGGAGACTTGAAAAAAAGGCATTTATTATTAAAAACTGAAAAAGTTACTCATGCTTATCCATTTTGCTGGAGATGTGACTCTCCTTTGCTGTATTATGCAATAAACTCCTGGTTTATTAGAGTTAGTGAAATCAGGGACAGGCTTTTGAAATTAAATGAAAAAATAAACTGGATTCCAGAGCACATCAAGGAAGGAAGATTTGGAAAATGGCTTGAAGGAGCCAAAGACTGGGCATTGTCAAGATTCAAATTCTGGGGGACACCATTACCAATATGGAAATGCAAGTGCGGGGAGGAATTAGCTATTGGAAGCATCAAAGAACTAAAAGAAAAAGCAATTAAAATGCCAAAAGGAGAGGTTGATTTGCACAAGCCATGGATAGACCACATCAAAATAAAATGCAAGTGCGGGGGGGAAATGGAAAGAATCCCTGATGTTATTGACTGCTGGTATGATTCTGGAAGCGCTTCATTTGCACAGTTTCATTATCCTTTTGAAAACAAGGAAGAATTTGAAAAAAGATTTCCATATGATTTTATTGCTGAAGCAGTTGACCAGACAAGAGGATGGTTTTATACCCTGCATGTTCTTGCAACTCTTTTATTTGACAAGCCAGCTTACAAGAATGTAATTTGCATGGGGCATATTGTTGATGACAAGGGAGAAAAAATGTCAAAAACAAAAGGCAACATGATTAAACCATCAGAGATAATTGAGAAGGCTGGAGTAGACGCAGTGAGATTGCAATTCTGCACATCAGATGTTGGAAATTCAAAAAGATTTACATATGAATCAATGAAAGAGTTAGTAATTCCTTTCTTGACAGTTCTTTACAATTCAAAAAAATATTATGAGCAGTTGGATAAGAAAGATACCAAAATAAAAGTTGAAGATAAATGGATTTTGAGTAAATTAAATACATTAATACAAGGAGTTACAAAAGACTTGGAAAACTATAACTTAAGTGAGCCATTTTTGAAGATTGCTCATTTCACAATAAAAGATTTTTCAAGAGGGTATATTCAAATGACAAGAGACAGAGATGATACTAAAGAGGTTGTTGGAGAGGTTTTGGAAAAGATTTCTTTGCTATTAGCTCCATTTGCCCCATACATGACAGAAAATATTTATCAGTGCTTTTCAAAAGATTCTGTTCATCTTAGTGAGTGGCCTAAAATTGACAAGAGAAAAATAGATTCAAAACTTGAAGGAGAATTTGTTAGATTAAGCGGGATAATTGAAAAAGGGTTAGCAGAAAGAGATAAAGTTCAAATTGGATTAAAATGGCCGTTAAATAAGATTACAATAAATGAGTCAAGAAAAATTAGAAAAGAGTTAGAAGACTTAATTAAGAGTCAATTAAATGTTAAGAAAATTGCATGGATAGATGCTGGAAAAAGATTTGAATTAGACACAAAAATGACTCCTGAGCTTGAGGCTGAAGGATATGCCAGAAACGTAATTAGAAGCATCCAGGCATTCAGAAAAGAACTTGGATTAAAACCAGAGAATAAAGTAAAAACAATTTTAATTGTGGATGAAGAATTAAAGGGCATGATTGAGGAACATAAAAATACCGTCGCTGAAAAAACAAACTCTAAAGAACTTTTGATTGAAACTGAAAGCAAAGAAACATTTAAAAAGAAAATAGACTTCAAAGTTAAGGATAAAAAAGGAGTGATTGCGATTACCCTCTAAAATAATCACTGGGCGGTAATCCAATAAGTTTACTCCTTTAATATAACAATATTTAAAAAGAGAGGTAAATAATAAATAATATGATTGTAAAAGAAGAATTTTTGAGCAGACTAAGGAAGATTTTCGATTTGAACCTATATGAAGTAAAGGTTTGGACTGCATTATTATCTCGAGGAACTTCAACTGCAGGAGAGCTTAGCAATATTTCTGATGTTCCAAGATCAAGAACCTATGATATCCTGGAAAGCTTAGAGAAAAAAGGATTCATTGTCATGAAACTAGGCAAGCCAATTAAGTTTGTTGCATTAAAGCCAGAAGAAGTTGTTGAAAGAGTAAAGAAAAATCTTATGAAAGATGCACAGGAAAAATCAAAGAGGCTTGAAAGACTAAAAGGGGACGATGTTCTTGATGAGCTTAGCACTCTTTTCACTCAAGGGGTAAAATTTGTAGAGCCTAGTGATTTAAGCGGAAGCTTGAAAGGAAGACAAAATCTTTACAATCACTTAGACATGATGGTAAGAGATGCAGAAAAATCAATAACCCTAATAACAACAGCTGAAGGATTAAACAGAAAACTTGAAGCATTGATGCCAAGCATGATGAAAGTAAAGAAAAGAGGAGTGGTTATAAGAATTGCAGCTCCAATTGACAAGAACAATGAAAAAATTGCAAGAGAGTTAAAAAAAGTTGCTGAAGTTAGAAATTTCCAAAGACTAAAGGCAAGATTTATGATTGTAGATGGAAAACAATTAATGTTCATGCTATTAGATGATGAGAAGTTCCATCCAAACTATGACATTGGTGTTTGGATTAATACTGAATTCTTTGCTAATGCATTAGAGCAGTTGTTTGAATTGGCTTGGAAGGAAATGAAGCCAGTTAAATAGTTTTTCATTTGCTTTACAATTAAATAAACTAATTTTAAAAAAGAATTATCTATTGAAAATTTATTCTTTAACAAATATCAGGAGTATTACTGAAATAAGCGCTATTAATGAGATATACATAAACATTATCTGAGGGCTGATATCCCATAACAATCCAGCAATTATTCCTCCTGCTATGCTTGCGATTCCAATAACAGACTGGTAGAATCCAAGAGCTGTTCCTTTCATGCTGTCTGCCAAATCAGCAGCAAGTGCAGTTTGATTTGCCTTGGTTATTGCATACACTAATCCATACAAGACAAAAAAGATTATCAAAGAGGTTATTCCTGCAAGATAAATAAATCCTATGCTAACAAAAAAGAAAAGCAAGTATCCTGCAAACAATACTTTTTTTCTTCCTATTTTATCAGATAAATCTCCAAAAGGAATAGTCAAGGAAGCCCAGGTTAGATT
>JBFYLU010000016.1:0-8279 GCA_041305285.1 Nanobdellota archaeon | reverse complement strand
ACGTGTGTCTTCCGATCTATAAATGAATTTGATGACGACTTTGAAACAATTATCTGGAGAATCTAAGAAGCACTTGCATTTTTCTTGAGAATTTAATAGTTAGTGCTGTTTAATAGCATATAAAACCTTTAAATATAATTAGTTAATTCTAAATAATGAATGACTTGATCCTATAGCTCAGCCTGGTAGTGCACTGCTCTTATATGACTTCAATTCATTAGAGTTGCTGAATCTTTTAGATTAGTCTAAGAGAGGCAGGGGTCCACGGTTCAAATCCGTGTAGGCTCATTAGCTGTGCAAGGATTTGAACTTGTTTAGTTCAGATTCATCAGAAGATGAACTAGACTGAACTTTAGTGAGAGTCCAAATCCGTGTAGGCTCATTTATTTCAAAAAATGAAAGGAGGAACAAATGACTAAAAAGAAAAAAGTTAATTGGATACTAACATTAATAATTTCTATACTGTTCGGAGCTATAGGAGTTGATAGATTTATTATGGGACATATTGGATTAGGAATCTTAAAACTTCTAATAACTGTCTTTACCCTAGGGATATTTGGATGGATTTGGTGGTTAATAGATATTGTATTAATTGCTACAAAGTACAAATTTAAAAATCTTGAATGGGTAGATTAAATGTTAATTTATCTGAAAGGAGGTAATAAAAAATGGCTTTAGAACAAATGGAAAATGTATCTCAATTGACTCAATCCTTTGCAGGAGGAATCTTAGGTGGAACTCTTCTAGCCCTTGGACTAGCAGTGATTTTAGTAGTATTCCTTGCATTTTACATTTATTTTGCAATGGCATGGATGACAATTGCAAACAAGTTAAAATACAAGAGAGCTTGGCTTGCATGGATACCAATTGCAAATATAGCAATGATTCTGCAGTTAGGTGGATTCAACTGGCTTTGGATATTCTTGATATTGATTCCAATACTAGGATGGATTGCATTAGCAATATTGCTAATAATTGCTACATGGAGAATTTTTGAAAAAAGAAAATATCCAGGATGGTTTAGTCTGTCAATGATAATCCCTCAAATTGGAGGAGTTTTATATTTGATTGCAATAGGATTTGTTGCTTGGTATGACAAGAAGAAGGGCAAATAATTTCTATTTATTTTTTCTTTTTTATATTTTTATTTATTCATTCTAGCTTTGCAGATACTAGAAAGCAACCTTTAAAAACTAATTTCTTTTTAAAATTCTAAGCCTAGATAAAAGGCTACAAACAACAGGCAAGCCCCGATAGTACAGGCTAAGACTTTACGTCTTGCTAAGTACCTTCCGGTGCTAATGCCCCGATAGTACAGAGGCCAAGTACACATCCCTTTCAAGGCTGAAACCCGGGTTCGAATCCCGGTCGGGGCGTTTTGTTTTACAAAATGAACCTCACGAAAATCTTTGATTTTCAGTGTGGGGCGTTTCATATTCTTATTAGCTTTTGAATACCTATTCAAAACGAAACATTTAAATACTTTAATGAATACGTATTCATAACTAAACATCGCGCTTTTCAAGCGCAGGAGAAAATTAAAATGCCAGGAATGGATGGAACAGGACCTTTAGGACAAGGCCCTTTAACTGGAAGAGGACTCGGACCTTGCGGAGCTGGATTCAGAAGAGGATTCGGCAGAGGCATGGGTAGAGGAATCTGCAGAGGATTCGGAAGAGGATTTGCTTTAGCTGGGCAACCAGTTCAGCAAGTTGCTTTTAGCGAAGCAGATGAAAAGAAAATCCTTGAACAAGAGTTAAAGGAACTTGACTTAGATAAAAAGGAAATAGAGAAAAGGTTAAAAGAGTTAAAGGCGTAGATACCACATGGTAAGGCCTAGACTTTGCAGGAGAATAAGGTTTCAGCCAGGAGTGACTTACTTTAAGCCAGCTGGTGTGAGAATGATAGACCTAGCTGAAACAATCCTGACTCTTGAAGAATTTGAAGCAATAAGACTAGTTGACTTAGAAGAAACAGAGCAGAGCAAGGCAGGAAAGCAAATGAAAATAAGCCAACCGACTCTTTCAAGACTTTTAAAAAGCGCAAGAAAAAAGCTCTCAGACGCAATAATCAATGGAAAAGCAATAAAGATTCATGGAGGACATTTCAAATTCTCACAATAAAATAATTTATAAACTAAATCTCATTAGCTATTTTATGAAACTAAAAAGTTTTGACTTTCTTTTGGCAGGTATTCTTGTTATTGTATTAGCAATGCCTTTTGGAGTTTTTCCATGTCAATTCAGCAACTTATCTGAGTGTGCTTTTGGAAATGGATTAATTGCAAGTGTTTTAGGTTATTTGTTAATTCTAATAGGAATTTTCAAATGGTTAAAAGAAAATTGTTGCAAGAGATAAGAAGTATCTATACTTCCTTCCTCTGCCAATGTTTGATTTAAGAATAAATTTTTAAGTATATTTCAAAGCAAACAAATCCTTATATAACAAATCCTTCTTCAAATAATATGAAAGTTAAGATAAAGAAGTTGAATTCTGATGGAATTGTAAGACTTGAAACATCTGGGCAAATAAAAGACGTAAGAATAAACGAGGACTTTCTTCATCCTAAGGAAGAATCCATTGCTTTATGTTTTAGAGGAAAAGATAGTTCAGGAATTATTGAACTAAACCTAAAAGAATTTGAAGAACTTGCTCAAAGAGTCAAAAAAAGCCTTCATCTTTTAGGAGAAGTTAAAATAATAAAGTAAGCTGGAATAAGCTTATTAACTGCTATTTCTTAAGAGCATTATGGTAAGAGTAAGATACAGCTTTTCATCAAGAAAAACAGGGCATATTGAGAATATAAGAAAGCAAAAAAAGAAGTTTCCTTCAATAGCAAGAGAAGTTGTTGACAACTCAGACATAGTTCTTGAGATATTAGATGCAAGATTCATAAATGAAACAAGAAACAAAGAAATTGAAGAATACATAAAAAAGAAAAGAAAAAGGCTTATTTTTGTCTTAAACAAAGCAGATTTAACAGATAAGATAAACAAGGAGCTTCTCACTGAATTATATCCTTATGTTTTTGTCTCAGCAAAGACAAGAAAAGGCTCTAGAGACTTGAGAAGCAGAATCAAGATAGAAGCAAAAAAAATAGAAAAACCAATAAGTGACTTGGGAAAAGTAAGCATAGGCATTGTAGGCTACCCAAATACTGGAAAAAGCTCATTGATTAACATGCTTATAGGAAGGCACTCTGCAAGAACAGCTTCAGAAGCAGGTTTCACAAAAGGATTGCAAAAGCTCAACCTTTCCCCAGAAATCCAGCTGATTGACTCCCCAGGAATAATCCCAGAAAAAGAATACTCCAATATAATCACTGAAAAAATTTCAAGGCACGCAAAAGTAGGGGGAAGAAGCTACAATCAAATAAAAGACCCAGAAATGGTTATGGTATCAATAATGAAAGAATACCCAGGGCTTTTGGAAAAACACTATAATATCCAGGCAAATGGAAACTCTGATGTTTTATTTGAAGAAATCGGGAAAAAGCATGGATTCTTGAAAAAAGGCGGATTAGTTGATGAAAACAGGACTGCAAGGTTTATTTTAAGAGAGTGGCAAGAAGGCAAAATCAAGATTTAAAAACCCTGCAAAAGTCTGTTTCTTTATGCCAATTCAATCTGGACAAGTAATATGTAATAGAGTTACTTATAGAGCTCCTGGAAAAAAACCTCTTATAAAACTATATCCTAATTTTATTTTTCTTCAGCCATTAATTGGAAATCCAGAATATCATGAAAGATTTCAAAGATTAAAGCCAGGAGACTTGGTTTCATGCATAATAGAAAGCATGCATAAAGGAGAAGATGGCAGAATAAACTGCCAGGCATACCTAAGCAACAGACAAGGAGAAATCCTTGGAGCTAAAAGCAATGGGCATGGCTTAAGAAACCACAATAGGCAAAAAGAAAGAGACAGATATGTCTCCCTTGAACATGAACTGCAATCCAGATTTGGCAATACATTTCCAACTCAAGAACAAGCTGAAGAACTAGCAAGAAAGTGGCATGCCTATTTTTAAGGTGTCTATTAAAAAAAGACAGCATATATTTTTATACAAAATCTCTCTTTGAATTTTATGTATCCACTAAATGAATTAACCCCAGAACAAAAAGATATATACAACACAATCAGAGGCAGAATTGATCCTACTTATAGTGTTGACGCACTTCTTAGAAAATTCAGAAAACAGGAATTAAGAGAACTTGTTGAACAAGCTGAAAAATTACCTCCAGGATTATTTAATTCTCACAAAGGACTAGTAAGAAGACTCTACAGGATTAATATGGCTTTGGCAAGAAAAGGCGGATTAAGAGGATATAAAGAAAATGAAGAAGATAATGTAGAAGGTGAAGAGGACTAAAAACTCTTTATCATATAACTCTCTTCAAGCTTATAACCTAATCTCTTGTAATACTCCCTTACTCCAACTCCAGAAATAATCCTGAGTTTTTTTATCTTTTGCTTTTTGACAATGCCTTCTGCCTCAGACATCAGCCATTTTCCTAAACCTTGATGCTGTGAAGCAATCTTTAGCTTTTGTCCTATTTTTAATGCCTGCCCATAAACATGCAATTCCCTTATTATTGCAGATTTTCCGTGAATTCTTAATCTCAATAATCCAAAAAGCACATCATCTTTGTTAATAATCTCAAGAAAATACTCCTTTCCTTTTGATGCTGCATATTTAGTAATCTTTAGTTTTAAATCCAGATTAACCTCTCTTTTATCACGCAATGCAAACCCAATTTCCCTGAATCTTATTTCTTTAATCTTAGAGTCTTTATCTCTTAAGTTTCTTTCAACCTCCACACGAAGGTCAATTCTTGTTGTTCCTGCAACAATATATTCAGGAGGAATCTCCCTCATTACTCTCATAACTCTGCAATATCTTGGAATTACCTTTAGCATTTCAATAAGAACTTTTTCAATATCAACTCTGTCATAAGGCTTGTATTTTTTATTCCAATACCAATTCTCTAGCTCACTTCCAGGCATGACTTGACAGGGATATAACTTTAATTGATCTGGCTTAAACCTTGCATCAGAAAAAAGTTTCTTGAATAATTTTAAATCCTTTTGAATATTGCTTCCAGGTAATCCAGGCATAATATGATAGCCTATTTTAAACCCAGCATCTTTCAGTGCCTGAGTTGCTTCAACAACATCTTTCACACTATGCCCTCTTTTGATTAATTTGTAAATCTTGTCATCAATAATCTGAACTCCCAATTCAACTCTTGTGCATCCAAATTCAAGCATTCTTGGAATAAACTCAATGCACTTGTCTGGACGTGTTTCAATGCATAGTGCCACGCATCTGTGCTTTGCAGTTTCATTTAATTTTTTAGATTCTTCAAGACTCTTTGAAATCTTATTATTTAATGCATCATAACATGATTTAATAAAAGAATACTGAAACTCCTTTGAATATTCCAAAAAAGTCCCGCCCATGATAATTAATTCAATCTTGTCTGTTGGATGATTCATTGCCTTAAATGCTTTAATTCTCTCCTGAACCTGAGAAAATGCATCATACTTAACTCTCATTGCTCTCATGACAACAGGGCTTCTTGGAGTATAAGATTGAGGAACATCCAGATTAGGGCAGTACAAGCAAGCTCCATGATTGCATTTTTTAGGAGGCAGCATAACAGCCACAGGAGTTATTCCTGAAATTGTTTTTGTGGGTTTTCTTATCTCGTTTTTAGAGGGTTTTAACATGTAAATAGCAGTTTTTTTAAGCTTAATAATTCTTTCTATAATATGGAAAATCAAGAAGAAATCTGGGATAAAATAGCTCCTGAATGGAATGAATACAAGCAAATTCCAGCAGAGCACACAATAAATTTCCTAAAAAAGCAAAAAGGAAATGTCCTGGATTTGGGAAGCGGAAGCGGCAGGCATCTTGCAAAAATCAAGGATGGAAAAATATTCTTAGTTGACTTTTCAAAAGAAATGATAAACCTTGCAAAACAAAAAGCAAAAAAACTAAAAATTCCAGCTGAATTTGCAGTTGCTAATCTGACTGCTCTTCCATATGAAGATAATTTCTTTGATTCAGCTATTGCAATATCTTCTATTCATTGCATTCCTAAAAAAAATCAATTAAAAGTATTAAAAGAATTATATAGAGTTCTCAAACAAGGAGCACAAGCAGAAATAGGAGTATGGAATATAAAATCCAAGAGATTCAAGAACTCTCCTAAAGAAAAATACATTGCATGGACCGATAAAGGAAAAAGATATTATTATTTGTTTGATGAAAAAGAAATCCACAACCTCTTCAAAAAAGCAGGATTCAAAATCACTTCCAGCCATAACACAGAAATGATGATAAATTTTGTGGTTGAAAAACCAAAAGTTTAAATACTATAGCCAACTATAGAGTACTATGGTTACAACAATACAAATAGAAAATGACCTGAAAACAAAGTTAGATTCTCTTAAACTGCATCAAAGGGAAACTTATAATGAATTAATCTCAAGACTGATAAGTGGAAACTCAATTGAAACAGCAAGCAGGGAAAGTTTGATTGCAACTATTGAGGTATTGTCAGACCCTGAAACTATGAGAGATATAGCAGAGTCATTGGAAGCATATAATAAAGGGCAAGGAACAGATTTTGAACAAATAAAAAGAGAATTAAAAATAGATGTATAAGATTATTTTTGAAAATCAACCTTTAAAATTCTTTAAAAAATTAGAAAAAGAAATCCAGATTAGAATTACTAAAAAAATTGAAGAACTAAAAACAAATCCTCATCTAGGAATCCCTTTGATAGGAGATCTCGCAGGACAATGGAAATTAAGAATAGGGGATTATAGATTAATCTACAAGGTAATTAATAATGAATTAGTCATATTAGTCTTAAAACTAGGGCATAGAAAAAATATTTATGATTAACTTTATTGCAGAAAAGTAACTTCGTTTCTTAAATCCATGTAAAAATGATAAAGTCTCTCTCTTTCTCCAATCCCGCAAACATTGCTTCTAATATAATTAAGCGCATCAACATCCATTCTATACCTGATAGCTTCACAACTAGTCTGAACAAATTGTATTGCTCTCTCTACTAATCCTGCTTCTATTTCTAGCATGGTGATTCCTGGGAGTACTCTGTCTTCATTGACTTTTTTTTCTGGAATTATTTTTATCATTTTCATTAAAAAATTATTTTTAAGTAGTTAGAAATCAAGCTCTGGCTTTATAAACCTTATGAATTAACTTTCTCGAGGAAATATCTGGTGCTCGGAGGCCTTTCAGGCTTTCTTCCTGTTAAATTTTGGTAGTGCCTTTTGTAGAGGATTCTTTCAGTTTCATTATCAGTCATTGAATCAATAAAACTTTGAGTAGGATAATCTGTTTCATCTTTTTGTTTTTGTGTAGGAGAACCATATCTATATTTTTCTGAGAAACTCTTTAATGCACTTAAAACTGCTGAGTTCAGATTCTTTCCAAGCCGATCATTCAATCTATTCATTTTACGTTTTCATTTCACTGTACATTGCAAGATACTCTTTTTCTTCATCTTCTCCTTTAGCCACACTCTTGACAAATTCTTTTGCTTGTTTCTCTATCTTTGCTTTTTCAAAAGATTTCTGGCTTAGCTTGTAATTAGTTGCAAGCTGTGCAATTGTCTCAATAATGCTCCCCCTTGTTTCTTCGTCTTCAGTTGCCATTTTTATTTTTCCTTTTTTGTTATCTTTAGCATGTCAAAAAAGCTTTTCTTTTCAAAAAGCATGATTTTCATCTCAGATATGTCAATATTAACCTTGATTATTCCAAACCCAGAAATAAAAATAGTTCCAACAAGATAATCCTTTCCTTCCTTATGCTGAAGAGAAAAAAGCAATTTTTGTATTTTGTTTGTCATGCCTTTTGCTGTCATTTCTTTTTGAATTAAGTTTTCAATTTCATTAAAATCAAAGCTATAATTAACTGCTAATTTATCTGTCTTGAATTCTGCAATCATCTCAAGAGGAACCAGCTCACATCCCTTTTCTAACTGAAAGCTAAATAATTTTTTAGTTGATGGAACATAATAATCAAGATGCTGTTGGTTGTCTTTTCCTTCCTTGTCTATAACAAAAAATCCAGAAACAGGATAAGCATCCTTGTTTTCTTCAATAAACTTCTGAAAATGCTCTGAATCAAACAGTTTTTCTAGATAAAATTGGAAATTCATTTTATTCCCTGTTGCAAATCTCTTTTTCAAGTTTCTTGGCAAACTCTTCCAGCTTAAAAGATTGTATTTTACTATTTCCTCTT
>JBFYLU010000015.1:0-3653 GCA_041305285.1 Nanobdellota archaeon | reverse complement strand
CACAGCAAATGATATTCTGGCAGAAATTAGGTGCAAAATTATACATTGCAGTTGCAGATGTTGAGGCATATAATGCAAGAGGGCAGAGCTTAGAGGATAGCAGAAGAATTGCAATAGAGCAGTATATTACTAATTACATTGCCCTTGGTTTGAAACCTAAGAATTGCGAAATTTATTTTCAAAGCGACAGAAGCAAGGATGGAAAAAAGGCAAATGCTTATTACAGATTGCAAAATCTTTTTGCAAGGCATGCAACATTTAATGAATTCAGGGCAGTTTATGGAGAGATTAGCCCTGGAAAAATGGTTTCATCCTTATTGCAGGCATCTGACATGTATCATCCTCAGTTAAAGGAATTTGAAGGAAAATCAGTTCCTGTTTTTATTCCTGTTGGAATTGACCAGGACCCTCATATAAGAATAGCAAGAGACATGGCAAACAGAATCAAAGGACTTGATTTTATTCCTATTTCATCAACTTATCATTTATTTATGCCTGGTTTAGGAGGAGGAAAAATGTCTTCTTCTGTAGAAAATTCATTTATTGCTATGACAGACACAAGAAAGGAAGTTGAAAAGAAAATCAACAAGTATGCTTTTTCAGGAGGAGGAGCAACTCTTGAAGAACATAGAGCCAATGGAGGAAATCCTGAGGTGGATGTTTCATTTCAGTACTTGAAAATGTTTTTTGAAGAAAGTGATGAAAAGCTTAAGGAACTTGAAGATAATTATAGAAGTGGAAAGCTATTGACAGGAGAATTAAAACAGCATTTAATCACAAAAATAAACAAGTTCTTGGAAAGGCATCAAAAAGCAAGAGAGAAAGCCAAGAGTCAAGTGAGCAAGTTCATATGAGAACAAAAAAAGTCAGCAAACTTATTTATTGGACTCCGAGGATATTATCGATAATCTTTATTCTTTTTCTGGCTTTAATGTCTTTAGATATTTTTGACGGCAATTATGGATTTTGGGGGACAATTTTGGGTTTGTTTATGCATAATATCCCAGTGCTTATCTTAATAGGAGTTCTTATAGTAGCGTGGAAATATGAAATTGTTGGAGGAATTGCTTTTATTCTTGGGGGATTGCTGTATATTGTGTTTGTTTTGATGAATCTTATTGCAACTGGTTTTGAATGGTATTACTTGCTCTGGATTCTGCAGATTTCAGGGATAGCATTTGCAGTTGGAATTTTATTCTTATTAAATTGGTATAAAAAGAAAAAATAAAAATTATTAAATCTTTCTTGCACTTTCTACTCTAACAGTTGAATGCACGAGTCTCATTTTATCTTTTATAGGTTTCTAAAGCAATCCCTTGTGGAATTACTATTTCTTTAAATTTAGGAGAAGTCAGAGTTGTTTCTGGAACAACTAAGCTTTCTATTCCGCTTAATGGAACAGCACCTAAAGAAAGAATTTCATTGTGGGCTTTTGGATATAAAAGAGATTCAAAATCTTTTAACCCTGATTTTTTAACCCATTCTATAAACTCTGGAGATGAATTTACATAATTTGCTCTAAATTGTTCCTTGTGTGTTTCAAACCACATTTCTCTTAAGACAAAAAGATAATCTCCTTTTGCAAAAGGAAATGCTTCTGGCATTGCAACAAACGGAATTTTTTCTGGATTTTTTATCTCGTTTAAATATGCTTTGTCATTTCTCTTGATTCCTTTTTCAAGAATTCTTTTTACTCTTTCCAAATCATAAGTTGAATGCATGAGTTTCATTTTATTGATTCACTCCTTGTTCTCTTGCTTTTACTCTTTGAAGATGATTATACTGGAGAACAGTTTCAAGAAGATTATTTGATGCCCCTCTTTGTATTTCCTCGTCCTCTGGCATACTAGTACATCTTTTGAATTTTCTGATTCTTATTTGATTTGGTTTTCTTTCAATTGAGGCATCTGCTATTGCCACAATTCCTAGATTAAATTGCCCTAATATTTCATCTGAAATATATCTTCCACATGAAATTACTTCTCCATCTCTTAAATCATAAACAAAAGCTGAAATATTTTTTGCTGAATCCAGAATCCTTACATTTTTTTCAACAATTTTAGGATTATATTTTCTTGTCATTTTATTGATTCACTCCTTGCTTTCTTCTTCTTCTTTGAAGATGATTATAGTGCAATATTGTTTCAAGAAGAGTATCTCTTGAATCTTGTGATGCTTCTTTTACATTTTGAACTGCGTTTTTATCTCTTACTCCGCTTACAAAATATTCTTTTCCATTTCCCAGATTGATTAGTTTTAATGCCCTGTCAAAACCAATAAATTTTCTTATTCTTAATTCATCTGTTTGTTTTTCAACTTCAATCCATGCTCTTCCAATTAATCCTTGATTAAAATCTTTGACTAATCTATTTGGTATTTCTGCACCGCATGCGATTATATCTCCTTTTTGAGTATCATATGTAAAGCTAATAAAATAATGATATTTTCTTTTTCCCCCTTCAAGTATGTTCAGGGTTTCTGGGCTATTTGCTACTTGCTCTAAAATTCCTTGCGGGGAACTAAAAATCCTTACATTTTTTTCAACAATTTTAGGATTATATTTTCTTGTCATTTTATTGATTCACTCCTTGCTTTGCTTGGTTTCTTACAAATTCCCTTGCTTTAAGCACTGATTCATAAACTGGACATGGAATATCTTTTCCTTTTTCAGAATCAAAGTAAAAACCAGAGCCTGCGCACTGTCTGCAATGCGGGAATATCTCCCATGGCTTGTGAAATACTGCGACACTTTTTCCCAATATGCTTGCTTCATACATTGTTCTGTATGGGCATTTGTTTTTTATTGCATCAACTACAACAAAATCCATGTCTGGGATTATTAACTGCTGTTCTGATGTCATCTTAATAGTCCTCCGAGTATTAAATACCTGAATTCAAATAAAAAAGTTATAATTATTGGGAATATCATTTTATTTAGCTCCTGCATTTAAGTAACTGTCAATTCCATCTGCAATAGCTTGCTCATCTGCATAAGTTCCTAAAGTTTTATCTCTATCTTCTGAATTGCTTAAGAATCCTGTTTCAACTAATGCTGAAGGAATGCTTGATTTTAAGACTCTTAAATCAGTTCTTTCTTTAATTCCTCTGTCAGTTGTGTCAATGGCATTTACAAGAGAATAATGAATTTGCTCTGCTAGTTTTTGAGATTTTTCTCCATTGTAAAGAACTTCTGTTCCATTTGCATCAGCTGAATCACTTGCATTATAGTGAAGTGATACAAAAATATCTGCATTCTTGTCTTGTGCAAATTTAGTTCTGCTTCCAAGAGGGATTGCTGTTTTGCTGTCTGTTCTTGTAAGGTAAACAGTATATCCTTTTGCTTCAAGATAATCTCTTACTTTATTAGCTTGAGCTAGAACTATCTCAGCTTCTTTGTATTCTCCAGAAACAGCGCCTGGGTCATAGACTCCATCTGTCCTGTTTGACATACCGTGTCCAGGGTCTAAAATAATTATCCCCTTTCTTTTAGCTGGTTTTTGAGTTTGAGGTTTTACTGGAGTTTTTATTGTTTTTTGAGGTTTTGCTTGCTCTTGAACATCTTCATAAGGAACAATCTGAGGATTTAATCTTGGCATTTCATAATCTTCCTCTTCAGTTGATACTGGAGCTTTAGGATTTTCAGGAGCAGTTAT
>JBFYLU010000014.1:0-16336 GCA_041305285.1 Nanobdellota archaeon | reverse complement strand
TTAATTATTCAACACCAGGAAATCAGAATTATACTGCAAACTGGACAATAAAAGAATTAGTAGTTGAAAAAAATAATTCTGCCTGTGAAGTTTTATTTAATGAAACTTCTCCTGTAACTTATCCTGCGTCATTCATAGTTTACACTAATTGTGATTCAACATTCACATTATTAAGAGATGGCACAGGGATTAATGATTCAGATGAACAAATTCTTGCAGCTGGAACATATAACTTCACAGTTATCAGAGATGACCAACAAAACTATAGTTATGTTTATGATGAGAAAAACTTTACTGTTAGCAAGGCAACACCATCTTTATCAATAGAAGGAGCAAATATCTCTTTAGTTTATGGACAAAATTCAACAGTTTATGGATTAGAGAATAATGATGGAGACAATGATTGTGTTTATAATTTATCCAATAATGTTACTGGTTTATTGTTTAGTGAAGATGGAACCCTAGGAATAATCGGGAATGATACAACTGCTTATGATTATGGAAGATTAGATTATACTTTTGAAACTTCTGGATGTGAAAATTACACTGATGGTGCTGTTTATGGATATTTGGATATCACCAAAGCTCCTCAAAATATAGAATTAACTATTAATGATAGTGAAGTTGACTATCTTGAGTCATTTACAGTTGCCTGCAATGGTAATCTATCAAGAAATGGGACTTTAATTGGATTTAATGATACTGTTACTGAAACTCTTGGTGCAGGATTATACGAATATGCTTGTTCATTAGAGGAATTGCCAAATTACCAATATAATGAAACTATAAATTATACAACAGTAAACAAAATCCCAAGCTCTGTTCAATTATATTTAAATGGAAATGATACTAATATTAGCATATCTTATCAAGAAATCTTTTTAATGGAAGGGAATGTTTCTCTTGGAGAGGTTAATGCTTCTTTGTATAATCAAGGAATATTAGTTGTTAGTCCATTGAATAGAAGCGGGCTGAATGTTTCAAAATATGACTTTGAGTTGAGTGGAACTTATAACATCACAGTAGTTCATCCTGAATCACAAAACTACACTGCAAGTTCTGATACTTTATTTGTAACTGTTGCTAAAGAAGCATCAATATCCTCTGGAGGAAGCAGTTGCAAGGACAAATATGTTTGTGCTGTATGGAGCAAATGGAGTGAGTGCATTGATGGAACTCAATCAAGAACATGCCTGATGGCTGACACAGTGGATTGCGGAGAAGGCAATACCAGCGAAGAATTAGAAGCAGGAGAAACACAAGAGTGTGTTATTCTTCCAGTTGTTCAACAAACAGCTCCTGAAGAAACTCAAATCCAAGAGGGAGAGCCAATAGTTGTTCCAGAAGAAAATGAAACTTCAGGTTCAGGAATTACTGGTGCTGTAATTGGTTTTGCTAAATCAGGAACAGGAATAATCACAATTATCACATTATTAGTTCTATCAGGTGCATACGGATTTGTTCATTATAAAAGAAAATACAATTAAAATGATTTGGTGTTTTATTATTGCTCTTGCAATAGTTGTTTTAATACTGTCTTTTTTCTATATTTTTCCTTGGTTTTTTGGAGCACCTTTTGAAGCAACAGGCAAAAAAAAGGTCAAGAAGATAATCAGACTGGCTGGAATAAAAAAAACAGACAAGGCAGTTGACCTCGGAAGTGGGGATGGAAGGCTAGTCATAGCTATGGCTAAAAAGGGCGCAGAGGCTCATGGTTATGAGATTAATCCTATATTGGTGTATTTGTCAAGGAGAAAGATAAAGCAAGCAGGATTGCAAAAAAAAGCGTTTATCCACTGGAAAAGCTTCTGGGATGTTAATCTAAGCAAGTATAATGTTATTGTAATGTTTCAATTCTACACTATCATGAAAAAACTTCAGAAAAAACTAAAGAAAGAGGCAAAAAAAAGCGCGAGGATTATCTCCTATTACTGGAAATTCCCTGACTGGAAGATTATTAGGAAAATTGAGAATATTTACTTGTATAAAAAGAAATAAATAACCCAAATACCTATGATTATAGGTCTTAAAAGAGGATAAAATGAAAAAATTCGAGAAAGATATGCTTTTTGGGACAGTCATGACACTTGCAGGAGTTGTGTTTCTTGTTTGGATGAAGATTTATTTTCTTTTGTGCTTAGGGATAATAATAATTGGAAAATTGATTGTAATCTTCAGCATAATGGAGTATATTGATTATAACCGGGCATTTAAGGGAGAGGATTTAGATTCAGATAATAAACTTAACAAAATAATAAGAAAAGTAAGAAAAAAGATATAATTAAAGAGATTCTAATTCTCTTTGGACAATATCTAACCCTGCTGTATGCAAATCTTTAATTTGCTGCAGATTCCCGAAGATATCCCGTGAAAAGGTAAGGTATCCTGGAAGTTCAGCTTCTGCCTTTAGTATTATTTTTGTATAATCAAGGACAGTATTTATTTTTGCTTCGAGGGGTATTCCAAGGTCAGGGACAATGTAACTTATTGTATAGGTTAGTGTATCACGATTAGAAGGACGAAAAGTTACAGCCACAAATTCTCTTTCATCATCAGAGACTTTATGCTTGACTCCAATATTATTCCTTAAGTCAAGAGTATTTCTTATCTCAGCTCTATCTAAGGTTCGCAATAATCTTTTTGACATCATTGAAAGCATATCTAAAGTGATTTTCATCAAAATTCATTCAAATCAGCTTATAAAAAACTTTCTATTTCAACAGGTTATAAATTCCAAGGATTAATATTGCAACTGCTGCAAGAGTGCTCCATGGGAGGATATTTGGCAAAGGCGCCCAGATTAAAGCAGCAGCAATCAGCAAAATAATTCCTTGTGTTTTTGGCTGGATATTCATTTTCACCTCGATTAAATAAAAGAGACAAATCAAGTAAAAAAACCTTTCTGTGGAGAATACAAAGCTTTAAAAAACATTTGTGCGTTTTGAAAATAGGAGAAAAAATGGAAGAAAACGAACAAGAAACTCCAGTAGAAGAAGAGGAAAATTCTGAAGAAGCTGAAGAAAAAACTACTGAAGATGAAAGTGTTGAAGAAGAACCAGCAGAAGATGATGTCCCAGAAGCTCCAGAGGGCTCAGCTGAAGAACCAGTTGAAGAGGCTGCTGAAGAACAATCAGAGTAAGATTTATTCTGAATTTTTTATTTCTTTATTTTTATTTTAATTAGATTTATATAAGATAGTTCTCTTAAATAAAAATGGAATCCAGACATTTTTTTGCTGCAATATTCCTGGTGATGGTGATTATCCTGCTTGGAGGATATTCTGCTTATTCTTTCATATCACAAGAATTGGAGTTTAGTGCAAATCCAAGGAATTATGATTTTAATATTGGCAATGATACCAGCAACAGCATGCAGTTTTATCCAAATTTAAGATATCAAGACAAGGAAATAACTTACAGGATACACAACTGCGAGAGAAAGAAATTGCAGGACATGAAAGATGCATTTGATTACATTGAAAACCTGACAATTCTTGATTTTCAAGAAGTGGATTCTGGAGAGGAAATCTATATTACATGCAATGAAACAACCAGATTTGTGAAAAACATGTTTATTGCAGGTGAAGGGGGGCCAACCCACACAGTGCGTGCAGGATTATATAATGTTATTTTCCACGGAGAAATTCTCTTGATAAGTGATTCCACATGCGAGAAGCCAAATATCGCAATACATGAGCTCCTTCATGCTCTTGGTTTTAATCACTCAAACAACCCCAACAACATAATGTATCCTATAACCAACTGCAAGCAGACAATAGGAGAAGAAATTCCAAAATTAATTGATGAACTTTATTCTATTGAAAGTCTCCCTGACCTGGCTATTGAAACAGCATCAGCACACAAGCACGGAGTTTATATGGATATTAATGTAAGCATTAAAAATATCGGGTTGAATGATGCAAACGAATCAATTATGAATATAATTTCAAAAGATAAAATAATGAGGCAGATTCAGGTAGGCAAGATGGAAATTGGCACAGGAAGGTTATTTACATTGACTAGCCTGCATTTGATAAGATTGGTTGGAGATGAAATAGTTATCTCAGTTGATTACCCTGGAAGAGAGTTAGACAAAGAGAATAACAATATTACCCTCGAGATTCTTAGTTAAAGATTAAAATTTATTACACTTTCTTTTAAGGAATAAAAAAATAAAAAGAAATAGAAAAAAAGTTGAGCATTCATTCATCTAAATCCAGAGAATCCACGTCTTGAGTGAATTCGTCTTCATCTTCATAGATTTCTTTGAAATCTTGGTTTTCCACTTTTAACCTCTTTTATATAGATTAAATTTCTAAACTATGCATAGTTTAAAAACATTTCTGAGATTAAAAAAATGATTTTATGACGATAAAACCAGTCAAATTAAGAGTTTATCCTTCAAGAGAGGTAAAAGTTATTTTCCTCTTTTAAGATTTCTTGCCTTAAGCCAGAGGTAAATTATTAGAACAGCGATTATAACTGCACTGGTGATGTCTCCTGCAAGATAACTGCCAATAGCCATTGGAAACAAATAAGCGCCTACAAAATAAGAAAGGATTGTTCCAAAAATAATCATCACTGAAACCCATTTTCTCCTAAAGATAAATCCCTTCCAAAAAGCAATGATTATTGCAACAACATACAAAATCCCGGTTATAAAATTCAAACGAAACATTGGAAATACAAATGCAGCTAGAATAATTGTTTCTAAGGCAATCCAAAAGGCATTTTTATGGTAGTTTGACATATTGAAGTATAATCCCCTAGTTAAATTTAGATAATTTAACTTTTAAATCTTTGATTTAAATGGGTTATTTAATAATCCCCCCACCCAGATTCGAACTGGGGATCTTCCGGGTACTGTTTATTTTTTGAATATCAGTTCCGGCTAGTGACGGCTTATCACGCTTCATAGTTATCCAAATGGAATCTCTGCGCTAGTAATGTAAGGAACCACTGTTCCTTGACATTCAACCTCCCTTAAGTATGCCTCAAGGGTGATTATATAAACTACAGCCAGACGCTCTAACCACTGAGCTATGGGGGGTTTGTGTTTTTCCCTTCATACAACAGGGGTTTTAGCCAGAATCTCAAAGAGATGTTCTGAGCATAACCACTGAGCTATGGGGGGTTTGATTTGAAAACTTTGGACAGAAATATTAAAACTCCTGTACAAGTTTTACTATTGAGATAGCTTATCTGGGGTTTTAAATGTTATGGATTATCCAACTCTGCCGCAAGGGTCTATTCTCCATACTCTTTGTTGTTCAGATTCTCTAAAAGGAATATCTATATAATTTTCTCCAAAGTTTTCAACTAGATACTGAGTAACAACTCCGTCTAAATCTGCCCAGCCTCGTAAATTATGTTCTAGTCTTGTTTTAGCTCTCCTATAATAATTCCTTTGCTGAGATTTAGTCAGATGATTAAATAAATCCCCGCAATCATGAGATTCAAAGAGAGCTGAAATCATATACAAATCAGGGAAAGTGTCTGTGGGTTTAGGTTCTCTAAAAGTAAAATGAGAATGTGCTTCAATAAACCCCTTGATTCTTGGAACAAGCCCGGGAGCTGCATCTTTAGGTTTGTTAATATAAATCCATCCGTCCTTAGTCGGCCACCCAGGAGTTGACCTCCAAATATGGCCTTCGCAAGTAGTGCAGGTGCCAATTCCTGGAATCCTATTTAGGTTTACAACTAAGTTTCGTATTCCTTCGTCCAAATTATCTAGTCTCAAATTATGAGGTATCATGCCTATCTTTTTGATTAGAGGCTTATTAAATCTTTCTTATAAAACATAGAAATCCTTAAAAATCTGCAGGCAATAAAAAGGAAATGGGAAACGGGATAATTTCAGTGAAGATAGCAACAATATCCAATCCAAACCCCACAGAACCGCGTAGATTATATGTTGCTGATTTAGTTGAAATAACAGATGAAAATCGTTCAGTTTATTTTATTCAGCGTCCTGGCAGCATGTTTAAGTATGATATGTTATGCACTCAAGATTTAAGAGGAGTTCATGGAAGAATAAACAAGGCAGGAGCCAGAGCAATGCAATTAACTGTAGAAGAAAGCGATGAATTATTCAATGCTATTTTTGGAGAAAGAGATACTAACAAGGTATCAAAATTATTAGTTGAGTTAAATAAAAGAGTCAAGCAAGCTGGATTAAAGGGCAGTGAAACAAATAGAGATAAAAATCCAATGAGGAAGAATTATTAAGAGCATAAACTAAGAAGAAGGTTCTGAAGCTGAGATGGAGTATTTGCAACTGGAAACCTCTTGTCTCTTGGCTTGATTTGCCAGCCATAGCTTACTCCTACAAAAAATACTCCTGCATTATGAGCTGCTTTAAAATCTCCTTCTGCATCTCCTACATAGACGCATTCAGCAAAAAGTTTGCTATATTTTCTCAAACAATCTTCCTTGCTTGAAGAGTGAAACTGTTTAAGCAAATCCCTGTCAATCAAATAAGCAAAGCAACTTTCTATGCCTCCTTTTTTCAGGGCTGGACTGATATTTCTACTGAAATTAGAAGAGATAATTGACTGATTTATTCCTAAATCAAAAACAACATTTACCATTTCAGCAATGCCTGGAAACAAGGAACTTGCATATTGAGGATTGCTTCCAAAATCTTTTTCATAGACAGACATAATCTCTGGAACCAAACTCTCTGGAAAACCCGAATTTTTTAGAAAAGTTTCCATTGGCATTCCAATAAGAGCCTTGCAAGATTCATAGTCTTCAATAGAAGGAAGTTTCAATCCAGTTTTAAATCTTTGATTCATGTCATAAAGAAACTTCATATGCCCAGGAAGACTGTCTCCCAAGGTTCCATCATAATCATAAAAGACATGGTTTTTCATTTTAAAAAAGCGCAATCAAGACTATATAAAAATTATTGCAGAAAATTATTCAAACTCTTCAGCTTGTTTTTTTGGCTCTGCTACAAAAAATGCCTTATTGGATTCTGCTTCATGCACCTTGCCGTCTTTTTGATAAATCACAGCTGCAGCAGGAAGTGCAAACTTGCCCATGACTCCAACATTCTTGGAATAAACTATGTAAGAGATTGTCCTGACTTCTCCTTGCTCTAGTTTTTCAAAGCTCCATTCAATTAATCCAAGTTTTTCATTTACTCTTGAAGGCTGTTCTCCTCCAAATCTTTGATACAGCTTCATTAAAGAAGGCAATCTGTCAACAATATTAACTCTTTCAACATATTTCTTAGCATAAGCAAAGATTGTAACTTTTAGTGCAAATTCCCCGCCCTTTGCTTTTACAAAAGAGATTTTCTTTCTTAAAACAACATCAGTGCTTGTGAATTGACGAACTAAAACAACAATAATAACAATAAATGCTATGATAATCAAAGGATAAAGCCAGTTAGTTTTAACAAGAACTGCAAACACTTCTCCAGGCATAATCTCCTTGTTCCAGGTGTAAGTTACTGTTGTGCCTTTTCTTTCAACTGCATCTGGCTCTGGAGAAAAGCTAGTAAAAAGCCTTGAGATAATATTTTTTTCAACAATTATTTCAGCTGATTCCACTGTATTTCCATTATTGGTTTTTTGAATTGTTTTTGTATTTACAATAAATCCATAGTCATTTTTTATTTCTTCAACAAGATTTTTCTCAACAAAAGTTATTACTCCTTCAAGCTCGGCATCCAAGTCTTCAATAGAGATATCTGCAGTAAGAGTGTAGAATCCCGCTGTCAGTTGCTTGAAATCATCTTTAGACAGCTCAATAGGAAATTCCTTTCTTTCAAGCTCATCTAAATCCAAGGTTTTTTCTTTTTCAAAGAATTTTGATTTGAACTTGACATTCAAATCTTCAAAAACATATCTTTCCTTGTTTAAAATATAGATAGTAATTGAGTTTGATTCTGGCGCTATTTCGCTTGCACCAATTTCAAAAGCGTCTTTAAGTTCAGTTATCTTGATTGTCAATTGCTTAGTCATCTCTGAGGAGTCTTCTCCCTTTATATAAATAGGAAAAGTGTAATAAGTCCTTATATTCAGGTCTTCTCTTGGATAAACAGAGATTTCAACTTCTTTTGTTTTTCCAGAATCAATTGAAACACGTTCTTTTGGGGTTATTTCAAATCCAAGAAGATTATAAAACTGAAACTCATCATCTGCATCATTATTAGTGATATCAAAAATAAATCTTGCTGGCTGGTTTAATCCAGCAACTACAACATCCATTGAATCCTTTTTTTCAAAGGTTAAATCAATTGCTAGAACACTTGGAAGAATAAGTAATGCAATCAACAAGACAAATAATGCTCTTTTCATATGAAAACATAAAAAAATATGTATTTAAGGATTTCTATACTTAAGAAAAATTATTTACTTCTTTCCTTCTAAATCAAGGTAGGCTTTTATTTGGGCAAGCAGTTCATCGCAATCTCCAGCAATCTTTTCTTCATAATCCCCTACTCTTGAAGAGATAACCCATTTTTCATAGATTCCTCTTAAGAATTTTTGAAAAGCATTTGTCTCAAACTTGGATTGATAGTCTCTTATAAGGGTTCCAGAGCATTTTACTTCAACATTTCCCTTGTTTGTTTTTATTTTTGCGTTGTTCTGGACAACTTCAACTTTTTCCAATCCAAGAATCCTGAAATCCATTCCAATTTCAAATTTAAAATAATCAGTTACTTCTTTTGAGCCTTTCCACTTGAATTCTATGTCTTTTTGGTCTCCTTTGATTTTCTCAACATACTGCTCTTCAGCAACATCAAAACCAAGCTCTGCAGAAAGCCATTCATGGCAGAATTTGTAAAATTCTGAAAAGTTAAACACTCCGGAATACTTTACTTTGCTTGAATAAATCTTGTCTTTTTCTGGCATATTATACTTTTTATTAGTCAGAAAAGCGCAGCAAATTTGACATTTGCTCTTTTTTCTGGCATTTTTTTATTAGTCAGAAAAGCGCAGCAAATTTGACATTTGCTCTTTTTTCTGGCATTTTTTCTTATTTAAAATAAGGAAAAGCCATATTTAAAGATTATTATCTCTTCTTTTGGAGCATTAAGTAGAATCCCTGCAAGATTCACAGATGAGCATTCCATTGAATTCCACAAGCATATCCCTGTTTCCGCATTCCTCGCATATTCCGTCTCGGATTATTTTCCTTTTTTTGGCTAATCTAAGCCTTTGGATTTTTTCTTCCTCTTCTTTTATATCTGAATATTCTTTTAATTCAGGAGAAATATCTGGATGGAAATTAATTATGTCCCTCAGGGTTATTATCCCTACGAGCTCCTTGTTTTGTATTACTGGGAGCCTTTCAAACTTGAATTTCTTCATTTTTCTCATAGCTTCTTCAATTGTCTTTGAGGACTTTATTGTTGCTATTTTTCTTGGAGAGATATCTATTGCCCTTATTTTGCTTAAATCATTCTGAGTTTTCTTGACTAATGCCCAAAGAATATCTCTTCTGGAAATTATCCCGACAAGTTTTTTCCCAATAACCAAAAGCAAACTGCCTGTTCTTTGCTTTATCATTATTCTTGCGCACTGCATGAGGTTTGTTTCTGGAGACACAGAGTATGGTTCTCTTGTCATTATATCAGCAACTAAAATATTTAGCATATTTGGTTATAATAAAAATCACTTATAAAGATTGTTCAACCGCAGATAGTTGCATTAAATTATAACAATGTTTAAATAAGTATTTTGGAATTTTTCTATATGCCTGACAAACCCATGGTTCTTATGCCTGAAGATATTCAGAGAATGATTGGAAAAGACGCTCAAAGAAACAATATTCTCGCAGCCAAGATGGTTGCTGATATAGTTAAGACAACTCTTGGGCCAAGAGGAATGGACAAGATGCTTGTTTCTCCTACTGATGAAATAATCATAACAAATGATGGTGTTACAATCCTTGAAGAAATGCAAATAGAGCATCCTGCGGCAAAAATGATGGTGGAGATTGCAAGAACACAGGAATCTGAAGTTGGAGATGGAACAACAACTGCAGTAATGCTTGCTGGCAAGCTTTTGGAAAATGCAGAAAAACTTCTTGACATGAAGATACATCCAACTGTGATAACAAAAGGATACACAATTGCAGCTGAAAAAGCACAGGAAATACTTAAGGAAATCTCATTAAGAATAACTCCTGATGACGAGAATGTATTGAGGCAGATTGCAATGACTGCAATGACTGGAAAGGGAGCAGAAGGAAGCAAGGAAAAGCTAGCAAAAATAATTGTGAATGCAATAAAGCAAATAGAGAAAAATGGCAAGGTTGATTTAAAGGACATTAAAATAGAAAAAGTAAAAGGCGATGGAGTTGAGGATTCTGAACTTATTTCAGGGATTGTCATAGACAAGGAAAAAACCTCTTCTGAGATGCCTTGTGCAGTTGAAAATGCAAAGATTGCCTTAGTTGATTTTCCAATTGAAGTAAAGAATCCAGAGATACAAACAAGGATTTCAATAACCTCTCCTGAACAATTGCAGAATTTTCTTGAAGACGAGGAAAAAACAATAACAAAAATGGTGGACAAGATAAAAGCAACAGGAGCTAATGTTGTTTTCTGCCAAAAAGGAATAGATGATTTTGCACAGTATCTTTTTTCCAAGGACGGGATTTATGCTGTGAGAAGAGTTTCAAAAAGCGACATGGAGAAGATTGCAAAAGCAACAAGCGGGAAAATTGTTTCAAACTTAAATGAGCTTGATGAATTTGAACTAGGAGATTCCAAGATTGTTGAGGAAATAAAGCATGGAGATGACACAATGACTTACATAAAAGGATGCAAGAATCCCAAAGCACTGACTATATTAATTCATGGAGGAAGCGAGCATGTTCTTGATGAGATTGAAAGAGCAATAAAAGACGGAATTGGAGATGTTGTCTCTTCACTAAAAACAGGATTGGTTGTTGCAGGAGGAGGGGCAATTGAGATTGAGCTTTCAAAAAAGCTCAGGGAATTTTCAAATTCATTGAATGGAAGAGAAAGACTTGCTGTTGATGAGTTTGCTTCTGCTCTGGAGTTTATTCCTGTTACTCTTGCTGAAAATGCAGGCATGGATCCAATAGATGTTTTAACTGAATTAAAAGCAAAGCATGATGCAGGAGAAAAGCATGCTGGATTAAATCTGTTTACAAACAAAGTGGAAAATGTTCTTGAAGCAAGGATAATAGAACCATACAAGATTAAAAGCCAGGCAATAAATTCTGCTTCTGAAGTTGCTGTGATGATTTTGAGAATTGACGATGTGATTGCTGCAACAGGAAAAAAGAAGGGAATGAATTCAATGACTGGAGGATTGCCTCCAATGTCAGGAGATTTCTGATGAGAATAAGGACAAAGATAAGCAAGTCATATACTTTGATTGAAGCTGAATGCAAAAAATTTGTTGGGTTTTATATTAATGAATCAGATTGGCAGAATACAATTGAATTATCTGAAAGATTTATTCCAAGAACATTTGCTTCAGGAAGCGCTGTTATTTCTTTAACTGACTTGACTGAGGATAGTAATCCAATAAAATATAAAATAAGCGGGCATCTTTCTTATAATCATGGCGATACTCCAATCATGATAAGCCTGCCATTTTCAAAAGATAGTAAAAAGAGAGAAAAAGAATTGGAAAAAATGGTGCAAGATTCAATTAGATTGCTTGTTGAAATAGAGCAGACAAGAGACGAGGAAAAATAAAATGGCAAGAGAAAAAATATGCCAGGTAGAAGAAGATGGTAGGAGAGTTATTGTTTATGCTGGAAAAAGAGCAATTGAAGTGGAAGTTTATCAAGGTGAAACAGGTTCTAGAACAAGATATTCAGTTGAGCAGAGATGCAGTCAATTTTATTTATCAATAGTTAAAGTGCAAAAAGAACAGGAACAAGCAACAAGGGTTAATTCAAGATTATTAGGAATATCCCATTTTCAAGAAGCACTAACAGAAGCAATTGAACAAATTGCAGATTTAGAAAAAGAAGTTGATATAAGAGCAATAAGAGAGGGATTAATGAAAGCATTATTAGATAAAGAAAATACAAATAATTAGTTTTTTATACTCTTTCTATAACTTATTTTTATGTATTGGCATATTATTTTAACTGAGCTTTGCAATTCCAGATGCAAATATTGCTATGAAAAATCAATGCAAGAGTTTGAGAATGGATTAGAGAAAAAATGGAAGTTTGATTTTAATGTTCCTTGTGATAGTGAGATTGACATTCAAAAACTGAAAAAATTCATTCTTCAGGATGAAAATCCCGGGATTATTTTTTATGGAGGAGAGCCATTATTAAAAATAGGTAAAATAAAGGAGATAGTGGATGCCTTTAAGAATACAAAGGTTAGGTTTTTTATGCAAACCAATGGAAAACTATTAAATGAACTTCCTAAAGAATACATGAATAAATTTTCAAGAATTTTAGTTTCTTTAGACGGAGACAGGGAAAGAACAGACTACAACAGAGGAGAAGGAACTTATGACAAAGTGACTGATAATCTTAAATTGATTAGAACCAATGGATTTAAAGGAGAGATTGTTGCAAGAATGACAATTGATTTTCCTGATATTCTTGAACAAGTAAAAAATTTATTTGAGATTCCTGAGATTAGTTCTGTTCACTGGCAATTAGACATGGGGTTTTACAAAACTGACTTTGATAAAGAAAAAACTCCGGGGTTTGTTGAAGAATACAATGATTCACTGACAAAACTAATTGATTACTGGATGGAAATAATGAGAACAGGCAAAGTGCTTGGCATTTATCCTTTCTTGGGAATCATGCAGAGTCTCCTCAATAGACAACCAACAAAATTAAGATGCGGAGCAGGGCATCAAGGGTTTGCTATAACCACAAAAGGAGATATTACCACTTGCCCTATAATGAATAATGTAACTGATTTTTATGTTGGGAATCTCAAAAGCAATCCAAATAATTTAAGAGAAATTTCTGTTTCAGGAAAATGCCCTTCTTGCGAGTATCTAAATCTATGCGGAGGGAGATGCTTGTATGCAAATAAAGCTGAATTATGGCCAGAACAAGGGCAAGAAATGATTTGCAATACAATCAAGCACTTGATTAATGAACTAAAAAAAGCTCTTCCAGAAGTTATTGAATTAATAAATGAAGAGAAAATTAAAGAGTCTGATTTTGAATATGAAAAGTACTTTGGGCCTGAGATTATTCCTTAAGCCAGCACAGTATAAATCACGCAAGCCACTACAACAAAGGCAGCTGCTATATTCTTCCAGTTAAGCTTTTCCTTTAAGAAAATTCTTGCAAATGCAAACACAAACACAGGGCCAAGCATGAAAATTAAAGTTGTGAATATGACTCCAAGATTCAAATAACCATAATACATTACTGTCCTATAAAGAACCCAGATTGCTCCTGTGATTAGAATATGCCACTTGCTTTTCTTGTCTATTTTTGAGAATTGGGGCTTGAATATAATCAAGCTGATAAGGAATATTGCAAGTGACCTGAACAAGTAAAAAGTCATAGGAGAATAATAATCTAAGATTAGTCTGGAGATAACTAATTCCAAGCCAAAGAAAAAGCTTCCTGCTATTGCTGCCAAAAAGTATTTGTTAAAATCAAGGTGATGCTTTTTTATGTGAGAGAAAACAAGGGCAAGAGCAGCGATTACTGCTGGAAAGATTATATTAAGATTTCTATCATATAATCCGATTGTAAAAAAACTGAATATAATTGCCAGTAAAATAACAAACAAAGGCTCAAGAACTTTGGCTGGCTCAAGATTAGATACTTTTTCCCATTTCATTGAATAAAAGGTGAATAGATTTGCAATTAGAGAAAACAAAATAACTAAAGCAAAAATAAAGATATTCCATGGAGTAAATGCCTGTGAATCCAATCCCCAAAAAAAGTAAATCAAAGGAAGCATCACAAGAACTATTGCCAAGAAACTGGCTGTTTGATAGAGCTTAATATCTATTTTTTTCTTTTTTAAAACCAGTTTTTCAAGAATGATTCCAGATGCCAATGCCACTGCTCCAATTACTGGAAGATATATCATGTTATTATCAAGAAGTTAAGCACTCCTGCAAAACTAACCCAAAGCAAGTATGGCACAAGAGCATAAGATGCTTTTCTGTTGATTTTCCAGGTTACATAAATCATGGAGATTATTGAAACCCATAAAAAGATTAAACAAACAAATGCAAACAAAGGAGATTTTAATCCAAAGAACAAAAAGCTCCACAATGCATTTAAGAATAAATTAACTCCAAATTCTCCTGCAACTATTTTTTTCTCATCTTTTTTAGAATGAATCCATGAAAGATACAGTGAAACTGCAATCAAAAAGAACAGAATATTCCAGACAACTGGGAAAACCCAGTTTGGAGGAGTAAGTGCTGGCCTGATTGATTCATACCATGGAGTATCAACAACCTTTGCTGTGAACAGATTTCCAAGAGCTGCAACTGCAAACACAATAATAACTGAGATTATAAAAGGCTTCCAGTGATGCTTGTTTTGAAGCTCAAGAATTTTTTCAGCTTGCTCTTCTGTCTTCTCTATATCCTTAGCAATCTGGCTTTTTGGGAATTTTACCTTTCTAAGATTTTTTGTTTTTAATTTTCCAGGCTTGCTTTTTTTCTTCTGAGAAACTTTTCTTTTTCCCTTCTTTTTTGCCATATTTAATTAAGGAAAGAGGTATTTATAAAAGTTAAGAATTGAGGCAAAGGAAAGGTTTATAATATTCTAATTATCTAGATAATTAATTAACACCATAGGATCTGTAAAAGGATCCTATGTTTCTATAAAATGGGTTCTACAAAAAAACAAGTTGCTATTTATATTGATGGAAGTAACTTTTATTTTTCAACAAAAAAGACATTCAATTGTAAAGTAGACATTGAAAAATTTTGCAAGAAAATTTTAAATGATGAAAAATTAGCTGCTATTAATTATTACATTTCTCCTGTGATACAATCAACAAATCATAAGATGTATTCTGAACAACAGAGATTCTTTGAAAAATTAAGAAAAATAGATAAATTAAAGATTATCTTTGGAAGATTGGAAAAACATAAAAAAGATGGAAAAACTATTTACACAGAAAAAGCAACAGATATCAACTTAGCAATTAATCTAATTTTTGATGCCCTTGATAACATGTATGACAAAGCTTATATTATCTCTAATGACGGAGATTTTTCAGAGGTAATTTCTTCTGTTATAAACAAATTTAATAAAGAAATAATTTATGTTGCTATTGGCAATAAAAAGTCTATTTCTTATCATCTCAAAAAAGCAGCATCTTCTACAATTCACATATCCCAAAAATTTATACAAGATATTATAATTAAATAAACTATTTAAACGGGATATTAATTAAATTTATATGCGCTTGTAGTTCAGTGGTAGAATACGACCTTGCCAATGTTGGAGAACCAAGGTTCTCCTGACACTACCTCTCCTTTACATGATAAGGATAGCAAAAAGGTTGTGACTCGGGTTCGAATCCCGACAGGCGCATAATGGACTTCTGAAGAAGTAATTGCCTTTCAGGCAATATGGTCCATACAGGTGGGTTTTTCTTTTAGAAAAAGAAAAGCTACAGTGTAAAAGAAAACTACGATTGGAAAAAACTACGAGACTGGTAGAAAAAACTACTATTAGAAAGAGAAATGGTCCATACAGGAGTCGAACCTGTCTCTAATCGGTGTAAACGATTTGTCCTAGCCGATGAACGAATGGACCTTAATTAAGCAATTTATTCAGAATTTATAAAGATTTAGTATTAAATTATTTTATAGAGAGAGTATTGCCTTATGGATTTTCCTCTATTCTTATTAAGTTCTCAAATGGGTAATAAACATACTCAAATTTTTCTTTTCCTGACTTAGCAATCTCTACTATCCTGTCTTTTTTATTTATATAGCCATCCTCAAAAATTTCTGGATTATTGTCTTCATTTCCCTTAATCCATATTGCTATTCTTACCATAAAATAAAATAGAAGTATTTATTTAAAAGATAGATTGTGATGCAATATAACCTAACAGAAACATTAAGAGATTAAGATTATGGGACTTAGAGGCAGATTATCTTAACTATCTAATTCCTTTGTCCAGAGTTTGCATTGATTTCTTCCGTGGTTTTTTACCCACAACAATGCCTTGTCAGCTCTTTTAAACATCTCATGAGGTGTTGCATTCACGCTTTCCCTGAATGTTCCATCCATGTTTTTTCCATCCAAGGTTGCAATGCCAATGCTGACAAAAACATCATAATTGCCTAAGAAATCATCAGAAAGAATTGCTACTCTGAGTTTTTCTGCAACTCTAAATGCTTTCTTGGAATCTGTTTCAGGAA
>JBFYLU010000013.1:0-2678 GCA_041305285.1 Nanobdellota archaeon | reverse complement strand
ACAGAAAACCTTTTTAAACCAATCTTTGCTATATTTTTCAAGTTAAAATGTTCTATTTAACAGAAGTTGAAGATTATGTAAGAGTAGCGCCGAAATTATTTGGTTTGCCTACTGCAGAGGCTGTTGAAAAACAGCTTAAAGAAACTTATTCAGACTATTATGACAAGGAAGTTGGAAGGGTTGTTTCTGTAGTAAATATAATTGAAATTGGAGAAGGAGTTATTATTCCTGGCGACGGAGCAGCATATTACAATTCAAAATTCAAGGTTCTTGCATGGAAACCAGAACTTCAGGAACTTGTCTTTGGAACAATCGCAGAGATAACTACTTTTGGAGCATTCATTGACATGGGAGTAATGAGAGGAATGATTCATATCTCGCAAACAATGGATGATTATGTAAGTTTCAGCAAATCAAATCTTCTTACAGGAAAATCTTCAAAAAGAAGCCTTAAAACAGGAGACTTGTGCTTGGCAAGAGTTGTTGCAATCTCACACAAAGGTGATGAGCCAAAAATTGGACTTACAATGAGACAGCCAGGACTTGGAAAATTAGAATGGATAAAAGAAGACCAGATTAGAAAGCAAAAAGCAGCTGAAAAAACATTAAAAGCAGAAACAAAAGCAACTAAGGGAGGAAAAAAGAAAAATGCCAAAGAGTAAAGCCTGCAAACTATGCAACACTATCATAGAATCTGGAGATAAATGCCCTAAATGTGATTCCAAGGAATTAACAGAAGGATACAAGGGTAGAATCGTTGTTCTAAATCCAGAAAAATCTGAAATAGCTCAGAAACTAAATTTAAAAACAAAAGGAAATTTTGCAATCAAAACTAGATAAAATGGACTTAAAAATTCTTCAAGAGATTAAAAACCCCTTATTCAATAGAAAAGAAATACAAGGAATAATAAAAGCAGATTTCCCTCCAAGCAGAGCAGAAGCTGCAAAGGTTTTATCAGAGAAATATTCTGTTCCTTCTGATGCAATTAGAGTATTGGAAATAAAAGGAAAATTCGGAGTTAAAGAGTTTAATCTAAAAGCAACTGTCTATTCAACAAGAGAAGAAAGAGATAAGCTTGAAACTATGTCAAAAAAAGAAAAAGACATGGAAGCAAAAGCTCTTGCACCAGCAGAAACACCTAAGGAGGCAGCATAATGGCAAAAGATGAAAAAAGAGGAAAAAAAGCAAAAAAGAACAAGAAAACAAGCAAGAAATATTCAAAATACAAGATTGTTTGAGATAAAATAACAAGAGAAAGATTCTGCCCAAGATGCGGGCCAGGCATATTTTTGATGAATGCCACAAACAGAAAATACTGCGGAAAATGCCATTATTCTGAGTTTGAAACAAAAAAGCAATAGATAGCTTGTTAATAACACAAACTTTTAGAGATGTTGAGAGGCTATTGCAATGCTAATCCTTATCACTTAATCCTGCCCTGTCTTATTAATTCAAAAAGAGGTGATAATCTTCTGAAACCCTATCCAAAGGTTTATTAAGAAAACTCGCTATTCAACTACATCTAAATACCGGGATAATTGACTTTTTGTTCCATCCCAAACAAACTTGGAAACTCCATCCAAAAAAACTAATTTAGGAACAAAGAGGTGCTTAGAGGTTTCTATGATGATTGTCTTAATTGTAATTCTGGCAGGTTTTGTGGGTGCTGAGAGTTCTTTAACTCCCTCAGATAGTTCTAATATTCAGGGGATTACTTGTACAAGTAAGGATAATGCTTGTGAATTAGGATATACCCCTATAACTAAGTCGATTAGCATGTATGATCAAGGCTCTTATTATTGGTATCATTTAACTGTTCCAGAGGGAACAGGAACTGTCTCATTTAGATTAGATATAGATACAGATGATAATGATGATGTGGATTTATTTGTTTATGATTACACTGGCAGTACTGAAATATGCCGTAGTACAAGTGGGGGGGCAGCACAAGATGAAAGCTGCTCAGATTATAAGGATAATCCAAGTATTCCCTGGGCATATTATCTCAAAATATATAACAAAGTAGACGGGGGATTTAACGGATATTCTAATGTTATAATCAAAGTTAATTTTATAGAATGTACTAGAAATTCTGATTGTGGATTGTATGAAAAATGTAGTAATTCTCAATGTGTTCCCCAATCCTGCTCTGAAATGGGATACACTACTTGCTCTGAATCTCAAGAAGGAGATTTAATGTGTGGAGGTTCAAGCAACAGAGAAAGAATGAGATGCTGGGAATTTATTGAAGATGAAACCTATTGTTGGATGAGTTTAGGTGAATGCCTTTCAACACAGGGTTGCGATGATGGTTATTGTTATGATTATGAATGCATGAGAAACAGTGATTGCAGTTCTACTGAAAAATGTTCAAATCATGAATGTGTTGCAAAAACCTGCAGTGATTATTCAGGGAATACTGGACAGTCATGCAATTATTATCTTGATTATCTTACTGGGAATACTAAATGTTTAAGTGGAAATCCAGTTGGATGTTATAATTATGAAGCAATATATTGCTGGAAAAATTTGGATGCTTGTACTTCAGATGAATATTGTGAAGATCCTGTTGATTCAGGAGCACAGTGTTTCCCTTATCCCTGCACAATTTCTTCTGTTTCATGGGATAAGACTAATGCCTTAATCGGAGAAAATGTAGGAATAACTGTTCAAGGAA
>JBFYLU010000012.1:0-4383 GCA_041305285.1 Nanobdellota archaeon | reverse complement strand
CACATGGCTCATAATAGAACGAATTATCCTCTCAATTTCTGCCTTGTTGTCTGATTCAGAATCAGGAACATTCCATACCAATAGCTTCTTTCCATATTTTTCATTTTCCTGGAATAATTCCTTAGGAACATCATTTGCTACAATTACAATCATGTTTTGCCATTTTAGTAATTGAGTTGTTAATCCTTTTGGGGTGCCTTGGATGTTTATTCCTAAATCCTTTGCAATAGCAACTTCAACAGGATCAAGAGGACTGCCTTTTATTACTCCTGCACTCTTTGTTTTGTTTTTCTTATTCTTGTTTACTTTGTTAAAATATTCTGCAGCTATTCTGCTCCTGAATCGATTATATTTGCATACAAATAAGATGTTCATTTTCCCTCCCTTTTCTATTCTTTCTCAAGGCATTCTATGTTTATAAATTTAAATAAAAATAAAAATTAATCAGGGAACTCAAAGTATTTGCTTCCTATTTCTCTGAAACGAGCTGTTCTTGTTTTTACTTCTTTAGTTAAACTCTCTAATTCATCAGATTTGCCAGTTCTCTTGAAATGTTGCATTGCAGAGTCCCATCTCTCAAGATATTCTGGAATTGTCCCTCTTACTAAATTTAAATCTTCTTCTGTTTGCAAGGCATCTACAATTTCTTCAGCTTCCTGAAATGTTGCCCCATTTCTATATTTTCCTCTTGTATTACTCTCGCAACACTGAAGCAATGCATATTTTCTTCTTCCATCTCTATCCTCTACATAGACATCCCATTTACCATTATCCAAATTTGTGGGAGAAATCCATGCAACTACATTTCCTAAGTTTTTTTTGTTTGTCATTTTTCTTCTTCCCCCTTCTTTTTGGCAGTTTCATATGATTCCATGAAGTCTCTCCAGCTGATTATTACTTCTATAACTGATTTAGAAATTAGCATCTCAGGAGCAATAACTTCTAGTTTCTTTGTAGGAGAATAATCCCGCAAGGAGGAATCTAAAAGGTAGTCGATGCTACAATCCATGTCTCTAATTCCATTGCCTAAAAAAACAAAATTTCTGCTGTAATCTTTTAAAGTACCTGCCACACTTCCCTTAGTACTTAAACCTATAATCACTTCATGTCCGACATATCTTTCAAGGATATTTGCGTCTATATCTCTTCTTTCTGTTTCTAAACGCAGTTGAAATAGTTGTTTAATCTCTCTGTTTTGTTTTTCTATCATTTTGTGTTGTTTTTGTGATTGTTTTAGTTATTATCCATCTGTTGACCTTTTCTTCCGGTATAAGACAATTCTGCTAAGACATTCTTCACCACCTCGACAAGTATCATGAGTTTTTCCTGCAACAATGAGGTATCTGTCTTCAACACTCTTTATTTCAACTCCACTCAAATCTGGGTCTTCAGCAACCATTTCATCTAACCTTTTGAATGAATCATGAAATCCATTCGCCAGTCCTAGCACATAGGTTTTTATTCTATCCATTTTGTTTCTTCTCCTTATTTTAGTAATTCACAGCCATTCTTTTAACAGCACTTGCAGCAAAGATTTCCGGTTCCAAGAAACCGCAGTCTATAGCGTAAGCTACAGCATCTGCAAGTAGGCTTGTATTGCCTATCTTTGGATTGCCATTCCTGTCATATCCAGCTCTTGTCAGCAACCTTGTAGCTTGCTCTTCAAGCACCCAGGCTTCAATCTCATGTTGTGTTTTTGTTTTCATGGTATTTTTTTGTGCTAATTTAATTACTTTTGAGTAGTCGGTTGATGCTTTTAAGCATTTGTTCTCCCAATAGGGAGAGTTAATAGTAATGTTTATATATTCCCTAAGGCACTGAATAACATGGCATATGAAGAACTTGATGCATTGCTGACAGATAATGAAAAGAATGTTTACCTGGAGTTATTGAAACTTGGAGAATCCACAGCATCTCCTATATTAAAGAAAACAGGGCTTCAAAACTCTGTATTTTACAGGACAATCCACAGGCTAATGGAAAAAGGATTTGTCTCCTATATCTTAAAGGGCAAAGTAAAGCATTTCAATGCAAATAATCCTGATTTGTTTTTAAGCCAGTTAAAAGACAAGGAAGAAAAAATCAAGAAAATCCTTCCAGGCTTGAAATTACTCTCAAAAACATCTGAATCTAATGTAGAAGCTGAAGTTTTCATAGGTTATAATGGATTAAAATCAATGTTCTATGCTCTTACAGAAGGAGCAAAGCCAAATGATGAATATTGTTTTTTTTCAATTGATGCAAAACATTTTAATGAAGCATATGAAAAAGTTTATTTTCCTTTTAGAAAATATCGACAAGAGAAAAAAATTATGGCTTATGGAATTCATAAAAAAGAAATAAAAAACCAGATTAAGCCGTTTAAGCTGAATAAGAATAGGTTTGTTGATTTTCCTCTTCCTCCGAATATGGCTGTTTTTGGAGATAAAGTTGCAATAGGAAGCTGGGGAGAAATCCCTACTGGAATTCTAATAAAAGGAAAAGACATAGCAGAGCAATACAAGAAATTATTCTGGGAAATATGGAAAAAAGCTAAGAATTAACTCTAAAATTAACAAAAACATTTAAATAGTTGATATATAATAGATATATAATAAGTATATAAAATGAAAGAGTCTACTATATTGTTAAGGAAAGAAATTATTGAAAAATTAAAGGACATCAAAGATTATCCTAGACAGACATATAATGAAATTCTAGAGAAGATGATTGTTTTGTATCTATCCATGAAAAAGAAAAATCAATATGACGAATTCCTTCATAAAATCCAACAGCCAAAGATGAAAGAATTATGGGATAATAAGGAAGATGAGGCATGGGAACATGCATAATTTTGGGGATGTCATTCTTGCTGAAGTGCAGTTCACAGATACTTTTGAAATAAAAACTCGTCCAGCTCTTGTTCTTTTTGAAGAACAGGGAAATATTATTGTTGTAGGAATAACCAGCAATACTAACATGAGGGGGGTATTACTAACTAAAAAAGAGGGAGCAATAAAAGACAGCATAATTAAGATAAATTATATATTTACTATCTCTGAAAAAATGATTAAAAAAAGACTTTTTATGCTTTCTGAAGAAAAAAAGAAGCTAATAAAATCAGAATTATTTAATAGAATTCATTAATCATTCCAAAACAACAATCTCTCTTCCTACAATCTGGTTTTCCCTGAACTCTGGAATCTTCAAAACAAGGTTTAATCCTGTCCTGCTTGCAATCTCTTCTGCATTGCATGATGCTCTTCCTTTGTCTGTCTTAATATAAGGCATGCTGAATACAAATCTTCCAGAAACGCTTTTCTTTAAGTTGTTTATGACTGAAATCATTAGTCTTTCAAATTGCATGAATGTCTCGCTTCTTTTTTCATTTGTTGGAGGTCTTCTAAGAATCTCTCCAAGCTCTGGCTCTGAAACCATGACTTCTGCTGAGTTAATTCCAGCAGTTCTTGAGTCTGCTTTGATTAATCTATACATTTCACTTAAAGCTCCTTGGTATTCCAGATTCTTTTTTGCTCCATCTAATGCATCTTTGTCTTTGTCTATTCCAATAACTGGAATTCCCTGCAATAATGCTTCAGAAAGAATTGCTCCTACTCCACAAAAACCATCAACAAGCTTTCCTTTCCTGACTTCAGACAAATTAATCATGATTTTAGCAAGCCTTGGAGAAATAGACAGCTCGCTTCTTCTCACTGGTTTTTGCATATCTCTTTTTTCAAGTTTCTCATAATCACATACTTGTATTATTCTTCCAAACTCATCATCAAAAGTAAAAAACTGCTCATCAAGATTTCGTGTTGAAAGTGTTGAAGCAGTTTCTCCGCCTTGCAATTCAATCATTCTTCCAAGTTTTTTCTCTGTTGCCTTTAATCTTTCAACCTTGAATCTTCTTTTAAGATGCTCTCTTACTTTGTCAGTCTTGTCAGAATAATTCCATATAACATAATTCAGCTTATTGCTTGTTCCAAGATACAGTTCTTCTTTGTGAATGTCAGATGTTTCTCCTATTGCAATAACTCCTCCAAGCCTGTCAATTGCATTTTTATCCAGTTCTTTTTCAACTTCAACAAGAACAGCATTTTCCCTTTGCTTAAGGTTCTTTATTTTGTTATTTGTCCTATTAAGAAAGCTTTTGACTTCTTCAACAGACAATTCAACATTCCTGCCCAATACAAACAAGTATTTCATAATTTATTATGCGAAATAGTATTTATAAGATTTGACTTATTTATTAAGATGATAAATTTATAGTAGGGTTAATTTATTGCAATAATAATTTTTAAACGAAATTACCTAGCAATACAAGAAATTTGTTTTCCCGCCCAATAAGGCGCGATGGATGGGGGCACGACAATAATGAAAGGTTTAAATATTAAACTCGGT
>JBFYLU010000011.1:0-2987 GCA_041305285.1 Nanobdellota archaeon | reverse complement strand
GATTTCCAACAAGAACAACATTTTTCAAATTATAAAGAGGCCACGCATATTTTTCATCAAGAACTGGCTGTGGCTCCATTATTCTAACAGAATCATGATTTCCAGGACAAATAATAATCTTGATATCTTTTCTTATCTTGCTTAAAAGTTCTGCTGCTTTTGAATACTGTTCTTCTATATCAGAAATAAATAACTCGTTTTCCTGTCCAGGATATATCCCCACTCCTGCAATTAAATCTCCAACAACAAAAAGATACCTAATTTTGCTTGCTTCTGGAGTATAAGGAACCTTTCCATTCAAATAATCAATAAATTTTAAGAATTTCTCTTCCATGAATAGCTTGCTTCCAACATGCAAGTCTCCAATAAACAAAGCATACTCTTCTTTATTGCCTTTTTTTCTTTCAGGCAGCATGGAATCAGGGAAAATAACATCATTTGCAAACAAAATCTCCCTGCCACCACTTCCCTTGACTCCAATAACAGAGTCCAGTGCAATTTCTTCTGCTTTTTCATAAAGTTCTGGTTTGTTTTGGTTAATTAACACCTTGATTTTTCCAGTTGTGTCTTCTAACTCTAAAATCATGTTCTTATTTTTGGTTACTCGCTTGTCTGAAACAATCCCAATAATTGTAGCTCCCTGCCTATTATTTGAAATTTTATTTATAGAAACAACATTGCTTAATTCAGGTCTTTCCTGCAAATAAGGAATCATCTTTGAAAGCCTTGCTCTGAAATATTTAACAAAATCCCCAACCTCTAATTTTTTGCTAGAAGACTGTGCCATAGAAACTACTCTGACATCATCAGTTAATTTCTCAAGTTTTTCACATGAAACTTCAGGTTCACTAGAAATTTCTTTTGAAAACTCTATGCTTAATCCCAGCTTAATCTTAAAACTCTCCAGTTGTTTTTGCTTTTCTTCTGGCAGATTAGATAAAATTTTTCTTACTTGCTCTTGATTGTCTATTATAACATTTCTTGTTAAAATCTTTTTGTTGGTTTGGTTTTTAATTTGATTAATAATTAGCTTGATTGACTCTGTATCCTTAGTCTCACTAAATAAATTTAGGATTTCATTATCTACCAACAACCCATTTTCCAAACAAAATTTTAATATTTCTTTTGGGTCCATGAATATAATTTTAATCTTCTCGCTTTTGTCTATTTTTATTGAAAAGATCCTTTATAGTATATTCTCGCTTTTGTCTAATCTTTTCTGGAAAAGATTATTATTTATAATCTAATGTCTCTTCAATTATTGACTTTGCTTTTGAAGTTATTTCAGGTGCAATTGCTAGTTTAATCTCCCTTGTTCTTCCTCCCCTTCCCTTAGAAATAACTCTTACATTGATTATGCCGAGCATGTCAAACTCCTGGATAATATCACTCACTCTCCTTTGTGTTAATGTCTCGCATTTATTCTTTTTGCAAATATCTAAATACAAATCATAAACATCCCCGGTAAAAATTGGTTCTTCTTTGTTTTGCTCTGTTAGTTTTATAATAGAATACAAGACAAACTGGAATTGTTTTGGTTCTGTTTTTACAACCTCCAAAATCTTGTCCTTCTCTATTTTTTTGTTTGCTTCGTCAATATGCTCCTCTGACACTTCTTTGGAACCATCTCTCTCAGAAAGCTCTCCAGCAACCCTCAACAAATCTAACGCTCTCCTTGCATCCCCGCTTTCCCTGGCAGCAAATGCAGCACATTTTGAAATAACCCCATCATTTATTACTCCCTCTTTAAAAGCCAAACCTGCCCTTTTCTTTAATATTGCCTGCAATTGCAATGCATCATATGGTGGGAACACAATTTCTTCCTCAGAAAGCGAACTCTTTACTCTTGGGTCTATGTCTTCCAAAAACCTCAAATCATTGCTAATACCCACAATACAAATTTGAGTTTTTGAAAGTTCTGAGTTTAACCTTGTTAAATTATAAAGAAAATCACTAGATATCTTCTTTACTGTCTGGTCTATTTCATCTAAGATTAATACAATCAATTGCTTTTCAGAATCAATCAATTCAATGAATTTGTTATAAATTGCCTCTGTTGGAAGCCCGGTTGTTGGAACCTCTCCCCCAAGTTTTTTTATTAACTCTGCTAAAATCCTGTATTCAGTATCTGCAACTTTTTTAAGCTTGCAATTTAAATATTCAATCCTTAACTTAAAGATATCGTTCTTTTCAGCTCTTTTAAGCAATTCATCCTTAACATAATTAATCGTTAGGGTTTTCCCAGTTCCAGTTTTGCCAAATAAAAACAAATTGCTTGTTTTTTCTCCTCTTAAAACAGGCGCGAGTATAGATGCTACTTGCTTTATTTGTTCGTCTCTGTGAAGAATATCATAAGGTTTATAGCTACTCTGCAAAATAAATTTGTCCTTGAATATACTATTCTTGTCAAAGGAATCAAAAATATTATCTAATTGTATTGCCATCTTTTTTGCTCTTTTTAATCTTGAATTTTGATTTTTATTTAAATGTTTATATGTTGTAAAATATCTTTTACCCTGACACGTCAATTTCCCATGGAAAAATTATATCTAATCAATAAGCCAACGGAAAAAATGAAAGTATTATATAAACAATTATGACTACTGAAAAAGAAATACACCTAAATTTCTCATGGAAAACCAAAAAACAGCAAAAAACCCAATCACAGTCTTTTTTACCATCTTATTTAGTATTTTAGATACTTTATATCTTTTATTATCCTTTTTATTAGGTCTTTTATTGTATTTTCTGATTAGAATTAAATTTGATTCTTCTTTTTATTACTCTTACACCCCCACCCCTCAATTACCACTCCAACTACTATCTTATCTTACTATTACCATCTTACCTCACTACCCTACTACTACTACTACTACTACTACTTCTTATATTATATTATATTATATTATATTATATAGAAAAATTATTAAATAAAATAAAAAAACAAAAAATTCAAAATTTCATTTATAAACATTTCTATACGAAAT
>JBFYLU010000010.1:0-3103 GCA_041305285.1 Nanobdellota archaeon | reverse complement strand
ATGAGGCTATAGCTCAGCCTGGTAGAGCACTGCTCTGATAGACTCAAACATGTTTGGTTTGCCAAATCTGTTTAGATTCAGCAAGGCAGGGGTCCACGGTTCAAATCCGTGTAGCCTCATTTAATTTTTATCCTCTAATTCAAGAACAAGAATATCTTTATCCAGGTAATAATCCATTACTGGAAGGCTGATTGAGATTATTTTGTAATAGGCTTTTTCTTTTGCAATTGCCTTGATTTCTATGCTGTTTTCAAGGTTTCTTATTGAAATATCCTCTGTTGATTTTACTCCTGGCATGCTTATCTCAAATATAATCCGGTCTGCAAGCCTTCTGACTCTTGTTTCAGGTTCGCATTTGTCTAATTCTGCAAATTTCTTTTGATTTTCACCTGAGAACTCTTTGTTTAAGGATTGTCTTTTTAATGGAGCTTTTTTTTGTTTTTTTATTACCTTTACATTGCCTTGATTAATTGGTATTTTTTTGCCATTAATATATAGTTGAAATTTGGTTCTTGGCACTGGCATTTCTGCTTCTTTTACTCCTTTTTGCATTTCATTTTCAATCATTTTCATTGCATTGCCTATCATCTTGTTAAAGATATTCCCAGTTAATCCAAATCCAGGCATCTCAAAATTGTTAATGTCATTTTTTCCAAGCATGCCCCAGCTGTTATCGCAGTCTGATGGATTTCCGCAATATGGGCAGAATTCAAATTCTTTTTTTAATTCTTTTCCGCATTTCTCGCAGTTTTTTCTTTTGAACATGGTATCTTTATGAGTGATTTTCTTTAAAAACTCTTTGCTAAGCATTAAAGATGTATTTTTTTATTGACATCAATTGATGAGCTTCTTCTATTAGTGTTGGTTTTGCTTGTTTGAGTATCATGTATTTTAATCCCCTTTTTCCACTAGCCCCTTTTGTTTTTCTAATTTCTTTTATTTTTGGAAGCCAGATTAAAACCGCAATCATCCTGAAAATGCTTGAAATAATAAAGATTATTACTATTGGAGCCAGAAAATCTGTTTGCAGGAATTTTATTAATATTGCCCCTAATCCTGCTCCGAGAAAAGTCCCAATACCAATTAACATGTTTTTGTAGGAAATGCAAAGCCCTCTTTTTTCTTGGGAAACATTGTCATAAACAAAGTTTCCTGCTGATAAATTAAAACCTGCCCATGCTATGCTTCCTAGTATTGAAGGAATAATTATAAGATAAATTGGGTTTGGAGAGAGAATCCAGAGAATTGGAATTGTTGGAATTATAAACGAGCTGATTAAAATAACTCGGTAATTTCCAAATAAGTCTGCAATCTTGCCCCATAGCCCTATTAAAAACAAAGAAACAAAACTTCCAGCAAGAGTGACTATCATGTAAGTTGCATAGCTGAATTGAAGGTTTCTTAGCAAGTAAACTGTAATCAATGGGCTTGCTATTGCAGTTCCAAAAGCCAGTGCTGTTCTAAAAAATGCAAATTTTCCAAAATTAGTTTCTGGTGCTTTTTTCAGGAATTCCCAGAATGAAAAATAATCTCCTTTTTTTAACTTGAGCTTTGGTTCATACTGCCCCTTGAATAATTGCCATGAAATTAATCTAAAAATTAATGCAAGAGCAAACAACATCATAAACCCAAACATTGTCCATCCAAGCTTCTTGAAATAATCAAGGAAAAAAGACGAAATAAGCGCCAGAATTAGTGCAATAAATCCATGAATAAGATTTCTTTTTGAGAACCATCTTCCTCTGTATCCTTCATCAACAAGATCTCCTACCCATGAAAACCATGCTGGGCCTGCCATGCTTGCCATGACTACCTGGAGAGTGTAAGCAACAATTAAGAGAAATGGGAGCCAGTTTAATGCAACCCCCTTGTAAAACAAAATTCCAACTAAAATAAATGGAAGCCATAAAAGAGCTTCCCATAAAACCCCTCTTAAAACAATCTTTTTCCTGGACTTTTTTTCCATTAATCTTGAACCATGCATTTGACTTAATGGGCCAAGTAATCCGCTGATTGCCCCATAAAGAGCAACCAAAGCATTGCTTGAGTTTATTGCAATTGCAAATGGAGAGATGAATTGACTTCCAAAAGCTCCTGATGCAGAAGCAAAAATTCCTTCTTTTATGCTTCTTCTTCTTGCCTTATGCTTTAACTCAATTTCTTTATCCTCTTTTTTTGTCATTTTTTAGCTAGTTTCCAGGTTAATTCAAAATACTTTTTGTAACCTTCTGAAATCTCCTTGTTTTTTATAATTATTGCCAATGGATTATCCTTGCTCCATAGGATGATTGCAACCTTATCCCTGTAGAGATTAACTGCCAATGGAGAGGAGTATTTTTGAGGCAGGTATTTTATTTCTGAATACGGAACTTTTATCTTCTTTTTTGATTTATTGAATATTATTCTGGTTTTGATTTTTCTTTGTTTTCTTTTTTTATCAAACCACTTGAAATAAAATTCCAGGATTTCATATGCTATTGGAGATGCTCCAAGAATAAGAATTTCGTTTGTCCCGCTTTCTAATTGGTCTTCAAGAACTGTTTTAAGCCCCTGCCTGCCCTTGTAAAAATTAGTCTCCTGCTTTTCCTTTGTCTTAGTGTACATGGCCATCATCTCTGGAAGAAATTCATTTATTGCATTTTCCTTTTCTTTTAGAATATCAGAGAATCTTTCTGGAGAAGAAGCCTCAAAGTATTTTTGATTATTCTTTTTTATGTATCCTACAAGCCCTTTTTTAATGAGCATTTCAATAACATCATAGACTGTTCTTCTATGCAAGCCTGTTTTTCTTGAAATCTGTCCTGCAAGGCTTGGGCCTAATTCAAGAAGAGCCTTGTAAGTCAGGGATTCATTATGAGTTAACCCAGATTCTTCCAGGATTTCAATGTTCATACAAGAATTAATTCTGCTTATTATTTAAATCTTATTATTGTGGTGATATTTATCACCTCTTAAATTAATATGCTTCCTGTTGTTAGTCTGATTATGGAGGTAAAAACAAATGGAAAACGAAACACTTGAAAGACAGGTAATTGAATTGATTGCTGCTGACAGGATTGACAAGCCAATTTCAAGCATGTCTGGAAAGCTCAAAAGAAGAAAG
>JBFYLU010000009.1:0-10557 GCA_041305285.1 Nanobdellota archaeon | reverse complement strand
TTTTATCAGTTATGGCAAAAATAGGGCTTGAAATTCACGGTTACATTAATACAAAAGAGAAATTATTTTGTTCTTGCAAAGCAGAGCACGGAAGCAAGTTTGCAAAGCCAAACACAAATATCTGCCCTATTTGCACAGGACAGCCAGGAAGCAAGCCTCTTCTTCCAAATTCAGAAGCAGTAAGCAAGGCAATCCAAATAGGTTTAATTCTTAATTGCAAAATCAATCCAAAGCTTGTCTGGCAAAGAAAGCATTATTCCTGGCCTGACTTGCCAAAAGGATTTCAAAATACAATTTCTGGCCCACATTCAACTCCAAATGCAGAAAAAGGAGAATTTTTAGGAATAGGAATAACAGAGTGTCATCTTGAAGAAGACCCAGCTGCATGGAATCCAGAAACAGGGGAAATAGATTATAACAGAAGCGGTTCACCATTAATTGAAATAGTAACAGAACCAGATTTCAAAACCTCAGAACAAGTTGTGGAGTGGTTAAAGCAATTGCTTGCAACTCTCAGTTATATCAAGGCAATTGACAAATCAGCTGGGATAAAAGCAGATGTCAATGTTTCTCTCCCAGAATTTAAAGGAGCAAGAATTGAAATGAAAAACATAAATTCCTTGAGCAACATAAAAAAAGCAATTGAATCTGAAATTCAAAGGCAAAGTAATGATGTTCCTAAAACACAAGAAACAAGAATGTATGACCCAGAGACAAATAAAACAAAGCTAATGAGAACAAAAGAGCAGGCGCAAGATTACAGATTTATTTCAGAGCCAGACTTGCCAGCAATAATAATCAATAAAGAAAGAGTAGAAAAATTAAAAGCTTCCTTGCCAGAAACCCCTCAGGCAAAACTTGAAAAACTAATTAAAAAATACAAGATAAACAAGGAAACAGCTGAAATCCTCACAAAAAAACTTGAGATAGTTGAGTTCTTTGAAAAGATAATTGAAAAAACAAATCCTGCTCTGGCAGTAAGATGGGTAACAGAAGAGCTTCTTTCAGTATTAAATTACAATAAAAAAGAACTTGAAGAAATTGAGATTAATCCGCAACATTTTATTGAATTGCTTGATTTAATAGACAAAAAGAAAATAACAGAGCTTAAAGCAAAGGACATTTTAAGAACCTGGATTAAGGGAAGCTCATCTCCAAAAAAAGACTCTGAAAAATTCAGCCAGATTTCAGACAAGGGAGAAATTGACAAGATTATTGAAAAAGTAATAAAAGATAATTCAAAAGCAGTTGAAGACTACAAAGCAGGAGAAAAAAACTCAATTAACTTTTTGATTGGACAAGTAATGAGGCTCTCAAACAAGCGTGCAGACTTCAAGACAGCAAAGCAGATTCTAGAAAAGAAACTAAAATAATGAGCCCAGAAGGAATCGAACCTTCATCAACAGGGCCGAAACCTGTCATTCTATCCGTTGAACTATGGGCCCAATAATAAACACAATAAATAGAACTATTTATAACTTTTTGGATAAGCCAGCATGAGCCCAGAAGGAATCGGACTCTCACTAAAGTTCAGTCTAGTCTGTCTAAAGCCAAACTAAACCTTTCAGGTTCGATTTAAGTGATGAGCCCAGAAGGAATCGAACCTTCATCAGCCGGTATCTACAATGATTGCTCATCGCCGTAGCCAGCTATTTTATCCATTAAACTATGAGCCCTTTGAAAATGAGTATTGTTTAATATTTATATTACTTTATTTATAACAATTTTCAGGGGGCGAATGAGAGCCAATGATTCTTGTTTTGGTTAATTTTAAATACATTCTTTCTTTTAAAATCCTATGGCTAAAGAAAACCAAGAGGGACTGACAGTTAAAAAAGAACAGGATTTTTCAGAGTGGTACCAGCAATTAATACTTAAATCAGGATTAGCAGATTATTCTTCTGTTTCAGGATGCATCATATTTCGTCCATTAAGCTATGCTATTTGGGAAAAATTAAAGAATATTATTGATTGTGAATTCAAAAAAATAGGAATAAAAAACTCTTATTTTCCATTGCTGATACCAGAAAAACTATTATCCAAAGAACAAGAACATGTTAAGGGATTCACTCCTGAAGTTGCCTGGGTGACTCAAGCAGGAGACACCAAGCTCAGTGAAAGATTGGCAATTCGTCCAACAAGCGAAGCAATAATGTATGATTCCTACTCTAAATGGATAAGATCCTGGAAAGATTTGCCATTAAAACTAAATCAATGGAATAATGTACTAAGATGGGAATTCAAACACCCAGTTCCTTTTCTAAGGACAAGAGAGTTTTTATGGAATGAGGGGCATAATGTCTTTTCAAATGCAGAGGATTTAGAAAAAGATAAGATTGCAGTAACTTCTATTTATGAAAATTTCATGTCAGAATATATGGCGCTTCCATCTCTTCTTGGAAAAAAATCAAACAAGGAAAAATTTGCAGGAGCAGTTGAAACATATTCATTTGAATTAATGCTTCCAAATGGAAAAGCAATTCAAGGCCCAGATTATCATGATGATGGCCAGAACTTTGCAAAAGCATATGATATAAAATTTCTTGATAAAAATGGAAAAGAACAGTATGCATATCAATCAACCTATGCAATAACAACAAGAATGTTAGGGGTTATGTTTGCAATTCATTCAGACGATAAGGGATTGATAATCCCGCCTAAACTTGCTGAAAATCAAGTAGTAATAGTTCCAATATTGTTTGATAAAACAAAAAAAGAAGTGATAAAAGAAGCAGAAAAAATCTCCGATGAACTTGCAGAATTTGATGTTATCCTTGATTCAAGAGAAGATGTTTCTCCAGGATGGAAATATCATGAATGGGAGCTTAAAGGAATTCCATTAAGAATAGAAATAGGCCCTAGAGACCTGGAGAATAAATCTGTAATGATATCCAAAAGAACAGGCGGAGATAAAATGCAAGTAAAAATAAAAGATTTGAAAAAACAAATTCCAGTTTTATTAGAAGATATCCAGGTGGAATTATACAAAAATGCAAAGAAACTTCTTGATTCATCAATTACAAAAGCTAATACCTTAACAGAACTAAACAAGGCAATAAAGAATAAAAAAATTGCTTTGGTTCCAATGTGCAACAATGCAAAATGTGAGGATATACTTAAAGAAAAAACAGAGGGTGCAAAAACCCTTAATGCTCCATTAAAACAACCTTCAATAAAAGGGAAAAAATGTGTTGCCTGCAATAAACAAGCAGAGCACATGATTTATGTAGGTAAATCATACTAAACACTATTCAGTGCAGGAAATTCTATTTCAATTTTGATTATTCAGACAAAGAGTAAAGCTCATTCTCCCACTGCAAAGTTATTTCCAATAACTTGCTCAACTCTTTCTCCACATATTCTCTTTCTTTCATCTTGTTTGTTCTTCCCTTTTTCATTTTTTAAAATCCGCAAACATCAAACAGAAATCCTTAAGTTCTAAATCTTATAAGAATAAACCCACTTTAATTCAGAACTTAAAAATTAATCTGAACTAATGTGAGGGAGTATATTTAATAGCAAAGCCCAGACTACACATGCACTTAACATGCCAATTTAGCCTAGATACTTCACTCATAATTCAATTAGAGAAAGCAGGTTTTTATATTTTTCTATATTTTTAGAAGAATTAATAATGCAAACCAGTTAATCTATGTTCAACTTGCCTGCAACACTGACTTATGCTTAATCCAAAAAGAGGTGATAACTATTCTGTAAAATTAACCAATCTCTCCTGGAACTTTTCAAGATAATCAGTCCTTACCTGAGCACCAACAGCTTCTTCATGCCCTCCTCCAGTTGCTCCTTCAATGCCTTCAATTGTCTTTAAAAGAATATTCCTCACTCCTTTTCCCCTTGCAGAGATATTTGCCTTTGTTCCAGAAACATAAACAACAACAATTATCCTGTCAGGAAAATCAAAGCTCAGTTGGTTTGAAATATCTGCGCTTATGCTCATGTCCCCCCCATACTGAAAATAAAGAAGCTTCTTGTATTTCTCCTTGTTTTCTCTTGCCTTTTCAAGGAACTTGAGATATTTTTTGTTTATTTGATTAAATCTTTCATGCATTGTCTTGTTTTTTGAGCCCTCATTCAAGACATCATAAGGAGATTTGGCACTCATGAGAAGTTTTTGCATATTTATCACATTAGTAATCCTGTCTTTTAATGAAAATCCAAAAATCCTTGCAATCTTTCCTATTTCTGCTCGATAAAATATCTCAAAAGGATTTTTAGAATTAATGCAAAGTTCAGGAAACTGTTCTTTAAACTCATTATAAAAATCAGGGAGAAACCTGTCAGAGATGCTTCCAATCACTGCAAGCCACAAGTCTTCTTTCCTTGAATTAATCTGATGGCAAAGATAAGTGACTGGCTCATTCCCAGAAGGCTTGTTAAATAATGGATTATAATAATTCACAAAATCCGGGATTGCGTCTTTGTCAATTTCATGATGGTCTATCCATACAACAGGTATGTTTATTTGCTGGATTTTCTCCCAAAAAGAACTATCAACAACTGGCTTGTCAAGGATAAAAACATAATCAGATTTTAACTCACTGATTCTCCTGAAATACTCTGCAGTTAATCCTGGAAAAGACTTAACTGGAACTCCTTTCCCTCTTCCCATGAATTTTTGAAGCAATAAAAAACTGCACAATCCATCCTGGTCATTATCATAAAAAAACAATGGATTCTGGGCTTTTTCCAAATGCTCTGTAATTTCTTGTATTTGTTCTTTAGTAAGCATGTTCTAATTCCTCAAGGAATCGCGATTATTTAATACTTGCTTTTGCAAAACTCTCTGCCACAAGCAATGGAAAGATAATTGTAGCATCCCCATGAACTTTTACATACTCTGCATTAGGAAGTATCTTACCCCATGAAATTGCTTCTTCAGGCATGGCTCCAGCATCGCTTCCATCAAACTCCTGTGCAGTATTAATATAAACAGAATAATCAGCCCCGTTTCTTAGCATATTTGTATTCAAAATAGCATGCTTTACTAATCCAGCTCCCAAGATAATAACTCCTGTCTTTTTCAATCCAAAAGCAGAATCATCTAATAATTTTATGTCTTCTGTCAAGTCAATTTCAAATTCAGGGTTATTTAATTTAAAAAAGTAAATATTATCTCCAATTGCTCCATCAGATATTGCAGGGCAGAAAATTCTTATCTTGTTCTTCCACGCCCAATAACAAATGCTTTTGTTGTCATTGATTTTTTCTCCAAGCTTCCATATTAAATCACTTCCACAAACCCTTTTTCCGGTTTTTTTCTGCTCTTCAAATAATTCTTTAAGAACTGGTTGCAAAAACTCTTCAAAATCAACATATCTGTTATTAGAAACAAAAATATTTCCTATCCTGTTTATTCCTTTTTCCCTTAGCTCTTTTCCATTTGCTCTAAAATCTCCCAAGATAAAATCCCCGATGCACTTGATTATGTCTTCTTCAATGCCTCCGCAGGTTGTAACGCAGAGATTAACTTTTTTATGCTCAACAAGATACCTGATTACCTCTCTTAATCCAGAACTAATCATATTGGAAGTGTATCCTAAATAGATAAATGCTTTGTCAGCAATCATTTTATTGATAATATCTCTTGCTTTTGCAAGATTGCTTGCCTGAAAACCAGTTGAGGAAAAACTATCTAATAACCTGCCAAAATCCACTCCCTCATTAAAATCATATCCTTTAATAGAAATGCCATTAATTTCATTACTCCTTCTCAATAAATTTTCTCTTGCTATTGCTTCCTTGTCCATGATTATACCTTAAAACTCAATTTTAAAAATATATGCTTTTGAATAAAAATTCTTATAAACAGAGAAAACCAAAAAATATCATGAATAAATGGTTAAAATTGTTAATTGGTTTGATTCTTTTAGTTGCAGCTGTCTATGTATGGGGAATGGATTTTCTAGGTTTTGGAACAGCAGCACTTAGCCTGTTGAAAGGCGGAATAATCTGGTTTGTGATTATGCTGGGATTATTGCTTTTGTTTCTGGGTATAACTGACTTAAAAGAGTGAAAAAAGAAAAGAAAAAGAAATAGGAAATTAAAAACTAAATTTACTTGAATACCTTATATAAGCCAACAAGTCCGCAGACTCCGACTAAAAGGTAAACAATCATTCCAACAGTGCTTCCTGCCCAACTAACTATTAACTTATCTACTGCATTCCATCCAAGCTCATTCAATCCCCAGTTAATAGCCCCTATATTTGCTACAACCAAAACTGCTTTAAGCAATCCTTTCATTTTTTAACCTCCTTTTTTTTTAATTACTAAGTTTAATCAAGAGTAAAACCAATAATAACCTCTTTTTTAGTTGTTTATACTAAGGAACTGGCTTTTATAAAATTAACTCCTTATCGAGAAACAGCAATTAAATACCCTTCAATTATTGCTGCAATCACAAGCAATGGAAGAATCACAAAAACAAAAACCCTGAGCGTGTTTAAAAGATTGTTGGATAATTTTTCTTTTTGTTCCATAAAAAAATAAAGTCCAAGCCTTAATCCCAATGAAAGAGAGATAAAAACAGCAGGCAGTTCAAATATTCCATGAGGCAAGAGTCTCAACAGCACAAAAATTCCTTCTTCTTGTACAGTTATTGAAGCAACAAAACCAAGCAAATATCCATTAGTAATTGAAAATGCAATTGGAATAACCCCAAACAAAATACCAAGCACAATGCTCAAAATGCTTACCTTGAGATTATTAAAGAATATAAAGCTGATTAATTCCAATGCATCCATCCCCTGAGTTTTTTCAAGAATATCCTTTATGAATTCAAGAATCTTCTCATAAACTCCTGGAGGAGCAGGAACAAAAAATCCCATCAAGACAAAAATAAAAAAAAGAATGAGAATCGCATAAATGTATTTTCTTGATTCTTTTAAGTAATCAAAACTTTTTTTGTAATTATCAGCAATAAAATTTGTTTTTTTATTTTTTGTTTCTTGTTTCATTTGAAATGGTTTCTTAATCTTTGGGTTTTATTTGGGAATTTATGCCTTAGATAAAAAGCATATGCCATTCCAGCAAGCAATCCGCCAATATGAGCGCTGTTTCCAATAGGCAATGGAACAAAATATCCTATGATTGTTAATGGAACAATAGCCACAATCGGAAGAATCCATAATGGAAGCTCAATAGGGACTGCAATTCTTCTAAAACTTTTGTTAAAAGAAAACAATGAGAAAATCATTAAGATAATGGCAAAATTAATAAAAAAGCTAAAAACTGTCAAAAGATTTGCAGGGATAATTGGAGAAAAAATAACCTCGAGAACAATCAGTATAAGAGGGCCTGCAATAAGATAAACTCTGGAATAAGGAACCAAAACAGCCAATACTCCAAGTAATCCAAAAATAGCTCCGCTTGCTCCAACTGCAGATGCATCTAGATTCCCAAAAAACAAGCTGGCTAAAACAAAAAATATGCCTCCAATAACTCCTGATGCAAGGTAAACCATAAAAAATCTGGTTTTTCCAATTATTTTTTCAAGAAAATTGCCAATAAAAAACAATGAAAACATATTTGCAAAAATATGAAATAAACTTCCATGCATGAACATGCTTGTGATAATTGTCCATAAGCTTTTTCCAGCAAGAATCAATGAAGGTTTTATTGCTATGTAATTCAATAAAAAATCTTCCCCGTAAGATGCAAATATCAATATCCCAACAAAATAAAGAAAAATATTCGCGATTATCAGCTTGGTTGTTAGGCTTAATCCAGAAATAAAACTTCTTTTTTTTATGCTATATCCCGCCATCATCTTTTTTTTGCTTTGGCCTTTTTAGTCTTTGCTGTTTTTGGTGTCTTTTTTTTAGAGCTTGATTTTTTTAGCTTATCTCTTGCTGCTTTGGCTATTTTTCTGTTTTTTGCCCTTTTTTCTGCTTTTTCCAGTTTTTCCTTGTTGTTTTGTTTTAGTTTTATCTTTTCAAACTTTTCTTTTTCCTTGTCAATCTCCTGATTTATAAAAACAAGTTCAGATGAAAGTTTTTCAAGGGTTTTTTTAAGATCCCTCAGCATTTTGGTGTTATCTTTTCTTGAAAATATTTCCCCGCATTCATTGCATGTGAAGTCATGAAGCAACGCAGTCTCCTCATTCAACTCAATATTGCATCTATTGCAAATATAAAACTCCTTTGTCTCCCTGCTGTTCACCTGGCTGTTTAACTGGTTTATTCTCTTTAATTTTTCTTCCCTCAGGAATTCAAGAGCCTTCAAAACCTCAAGCCTCCAAAAATAAGTATACCATCCTTTTTTCTTGTCCTTTTTTCTTATTGAAGAAACCAGTCCAAAATCTGAAAGCTTGTAAAGAATATTTCTAGCCTGGTTAATTGTGATGTCAAGTTTTTTTGCAATAACAAATTCATTGACGTGTTTTTTGCTGTTTAACAGCTCAGCTACTTGTTCTGAATTTTTTCCAACGACGATGGATATCACTTCCTTGAGAAAATTTTCTAGCATTTGAATATTAAAAAAAGAGCCAATAAATACTTTTCTATTGCTCCCATACCTATTTCTAAAAAATAAAAGTTTTTAAACCTATGTTGTATCTTATATATATCAAAATAACTATATTTTAAGATACAAAATGGGGTGGTTTACAAAAAAAGAGGAGAAGGAAATGATTCCTGAATTGCCAGAGCTTCCAAGATTGCCTGAGTTGCCTTCATTGAGCGAGGAAGAAGAGCTGCCGCAGCTTCCAAGTTTTCCATCAAATTCTTTCGGAGATAAATTCTCACGTAGTGCTATTAAAGAGGCTGTTACTGGGAGAAAAGAAGGTGATGAGGTTGAAGCAGATGAATTTGAAGAATTTCAAAGGATGCAGGCACCTCCAAGAGAAATGTCATTCAGCAAGGATATTAGAGAGGTTCCTCACGGATTTAAAGATGCTGCAAAGCTTGTAAAAAAAGCAGAGCCAGTATTTGTAAGAATTGATAAGTTTGAAAAAGCACTTGAAACATTTGAAAAATCAAAAGAAAAAATAATGGACATAGAAAAAATGCTAAGGGAAATAAGAAAATTAAAAGAAAAAGAAGAAGAGGAATTAAACAACTGGGAAAAAGAAATTCAAACCACTAAACAACAAATTGAAAGAGTGGATAAAGAACTTTTTTCTAAAATAGAATAATTCAAATGAAAGGGGAAAATTTAATTCACATAAAGTTTGAATACCTTGCAGGAGTTCAATCTAAGCGGGATGTTCTTTCTACTGAGATGGATTTGCTCAGGATGAACAAGATACTAAACAGGTATAAAGAATACAGGATGCAGGAGCTTGAATTAAAATTAGCTTTTGAAAGAAAGCTTCGTGCATTAAAGCTTGACTTAGGCAGGTTGCAAAATCTTCTTCCTTCTCCGCATGTTCCAGAAATACTTGAAAAAGCCCATAAAAAAGCAGTAAAAGAAAAAAATGTAGGAAAAGAAATAGAAATTCCAGAGACTCCAAAGATATATGTGGAAGAGACAAAAAAAGACGACTTGGATGCACAATTGCAGGAAATACAAAGAAAGCTCAACGCCTTGGCTGGATAATTCTGAATTTCTGTATATTATCACCTCTGTTTAGATTATGTACCAACTAGTGTTGCAAGTAAGTTGAACATAGCTTAAATGGTTTGTATCATTAATAATAAGGCAGATAATCCTAATGAAATATAATTATAAGTTATCAATTATCCAAACACTATCTTTTTAAAATACTCTTACCAATCATTCCTATGATAAATAGAAAAGAACTAATCAAAAAGTACATTGATTTTTTCAAGACAAAGAATCACAAAGAAGTTGCAAACTCAAGCTTGATTCCTGAAAATGACCCAACTGTATTATTCACAACAGCAGGTATGCATCCTTTGGTCCCATATTTGCTTGGACAGCCTCATCCACTGGGAAAAAGACTATGCAATGTCCAAAGATGCATAAGAACAGGAGATATAGAGGGAGTTGGAGATTCATGCCATCATACTTTTTTTGAAATGCTTGGCAATTGGAGTTTAGGAGATTATTTTAAAAAACAAGCAATAGAGTTTAGTTTTGAATTTCTTACTAAAATATTAAAGATACCCTTAGAAAAATTAGCTGTTACTTGTTTTGCAGGAGATGAAGATGCTTCAAAAGACACAGAAGCTGCAAAAATCTGGGAAACACTAGGAATACCAAAAGAAAGAATAGAATTCCTTGCAAAAAAAGATAATTGGTGGGGACCAGCAGGAGCAACAGGCCCGTGCGGTCCAGACACAGAAATGTTTTACTGGAAAAATAATTCAAAGCCAGCTCCAAAAAAATTCAATCCAAAAGATGGAAACTGGGTTGAAATATGGAATGATGTTTTTATGCAGTATAATAAAGAAAAAAATGGAAAATATAAGCTAGCTGAACAGCAAAATGTAGACACAGGAATGGGAGTTGAAAGAACAGTTGCAATCCTGAATGGACTGGAAGACAACTACCTTGCTGACATGTGGCTCCCAATAATCAAAGAAATAGAAAAAATTTCAAAGAAAAAATATTCAGAAAATCAAGTTGCAATGAG
>JBFYLU010000008.1:0-6306 GCA_041305285.1 Nanobdellota archaeon | reverse complement strand
CCTTGCAATGGATATTTCAAACATAGAGAAAAAAGAGCTAAAAGCCAAGCTTCTTGTTTTGTATGAAAATTTAGGCATGATAAAGGAATACATGGCACTGAAAAGAGAAGGGGAAAGTAATTCTATTAATTAAAACAACCTCAATTAGAGGTGATAATAAGAAAAAATCCAAAACCTTTATATAATCCTAGTCAATGAATTTGCAATGGAATTCGCAAAAGGAATGAGGCATCTTAGAAATGGAGAAGCAACAAGACTGTATAGCTATCTTAACTTAAATATAATAAGACAAGCAATAGAATTAACTCCATCAGAACAAGATAAAATCAGAGAATATGAAAGAAGTTCTTCTTTTGGAGATAATTATTATGAAATCAAAGCTATGGCTGCAAAACATATTAGGGGTTGTCCTGATTGTCTTGCAAAGTATAGAAAAATAGTTAGACGAAATTTAGAGATTGATTTATTGGTAAGAGAGAGAGCATTAACCCAAGGAGGGGAAGTCCCATTAACTGAAGATGATCCTAAAAAAGTTATAGAATTTGCTAAACAAAGTTTGGAGTTAATAGATTTATTAGAGCTATTACTCAAAAAATAGCAAGTTTTATATACTAAACCTGTTTTTGTAAATTATTAGGAAGATATCAATTTAGATTATTATCACATATCACAATCACGCTTAATTTTTGAGTGTTAAGCTTTTGAAGACAAGTAGTGTTAGTGGAGTGTTAGTAAGAAACTAGTTTAGGTATTTTTCTATAGAAATCATAAGATTTCAAATAAATTAAACAATAGGAAACAAAAACATGGCTAAAATAAGTCCAGTATCAATAAAATACATGATACACGCTAGTTTTGTAGCTGAAGGCGCATTAGAAAAGCCAGATGTAATCGGAGCTGTATTTGGACAGACTGAAGGACTTTTAGGAGCTGACTTAGAAATGAGAGAGCTTCAAAAAGAAGGAAAAATCGGAAGAATTGAAGTTGATTTGGAAAGACAGGGAAAGCAGACTATTGGAAAGATTAAGATTCCAACTGCACTAGACCAGTCTGAGACAACTTTGATTGCTGCTGCTGTTGAAACAATTGACAGAGTAGGTCCAAGTGATGCTCAAATAGAAATAGAGAAGATTGAAGATGTAAGAGGAAGCAAAAGGGACTATATCCTTGAAAGAGCTAAGAAGCTTATGAAGCAGATTGAAGGAAGTTCTGATTCAAGAGAGATTTCAAAAGAAATCAAGGAATCTGCAAGAATGGGGGATGTAAACACTTTTGGAACAGACAGTCTTCCTTGCGGAGATTTATCTGGTGAAGAAGTAATTGTTGTTGAAGGAAGAGCAGATGTTCTTAATCTATTAAGAAATGGTGTTAAGAATGTTATTGCAATGAATGGAACAAAACTTCCTCAAGCAGTTAGGGAACTAAGCAATAGCAAGAAAATAACATTATTTGTTGATGGAGACAGAGGCGGAAAGCTGATAATCCAAAATGTCACAGATAATGCTAGAATTGAAGATATTGCAATTGCGCCAGATGGAAAAGAAGTAGAAGAGCTTACAGGAAAGGAAATCCTTATGGCATTAAGGAAGAAAATTTCTTTAAGTGACTACTTTGGAAAAGGCAGAAGATTTTCAACAAGAGAAGAAGTCAGAGAAGAACCTGTTGCTGAAAAACCAGTTGAAAAGCTGGAAATTGGAGAAGCTGAAAAAAAGAAGCTAAAACAGCTTTCAGACAGCAACACAGGAACAGGAAAGATTATTCTTTTAGACAGCTCTCTTGAAGAAATCAAGACTATTCCATTAAAGGCTCTTGGAATGCTTAGAAGACTAAGAACAGCTCCAAGTGTAATGATTATTGATGGAACTGTTACAGGCTCTACAATAATGGCTGCAGAAGAAGTTGGTGTTCAGGCAATAGTTGCTAAGAACTTTGCAACAACTGACACAAAGATTCAATTACTAAGTTTATAATTCTAATTTGAAGGGGTAAAACCCTTCTTTCTTTTTTTTATTATTGTAGAAAGATATATATATATCAAAATACTTAATCAATATTATGAGTAAGAAAAGAGAGGTAATAATAGCTTTAATATCGATTACTATTTTATTTATAACTATAATTTCTGCTGGACTATTAAAAGATAAAGTAAGTGATGAAGATTTATTAAACTCTACAAATCCTTGGATTTTGGAAACTAAAACTAATGAGGGACAATTTAAGATTTCTTTGTTAATTAATAAAGAAGGCAACAGTTTATTTTATCTAGGTGATGAAGAGTATCAATATTTTGCTGAAGGAGCAGGATTCAAGTATGATTACACTGAAGAAAGTTACTTTTGGGGATGTTTAAATAATGCTAAATTTTCTCAAAAATTTATTGAGATTGCAAAGATGATTTTTGGAAGCAATTCATTCAAGAACCTAGGAAGAGAGGAAGAAGTAATATTCCAAGAAGAAGCAAATGAAATAAGAAATACTCCAGGAACAGGAGCATATGAAACAGATAAATGTATAATGAATTGCAATGCTTATATTAATAGCACTTCTGCTGAAGGTAACAAACAACTTTCAGAATGTTCTAATGAATGCGTAATCAAAAACAAATGTGGAACAGTCAGCAGTTGCAATAACTATGACTCAAGCGGATATTGCGGGATAAAAGAAATTAATTTATTAGTAAGAGATGAAAATAGCAAACAAAAATATGATGTTCATCTCATAGTTAATTCCAGTAGTGGAGAAGTTATTTTAGGAACAATAAACAGCCAGGAAATAAAAATAATATCACAAACAGGAGCAATATTAGCTTCTTATTTTAACTTTTAATCTTTTCAATAACTTTAAATAATTCCTTTCTTAATCTATTTTATGGAAAAAGGTGATTGGATTGCAATTATATCTATTATTTTGATAATCTTAATTGGAGTAGCAGTATACTTTACATTTTTCTTTGCATACACCTGCAATGACTTAAGCTGTTTTCAGGCTCATCAAAAACAATGCGCAAGAACAGAGTTTGTAAAAGACAGCGCAGAAATAACCTGGAAATATTTCATAAAAGGAAAAGAAGATGGAAAATGCGTAATAAATGCAGAGGTTACAAGAATAAAAACAGGAACAGCAGAAAACCTGAAATTAGTTGGCAAGAGCATGGATTGCTCTCTTCCTCTTGGAAGCATTGCATCCCCTGAATCAGACATCTCCAGATGCCATGGAGTATTAAAAGAAGAAATGCAAAACCTAATTATACAAAAGCTTCATGCATATATCCTTGATAATCTGGGAGAAATCGGGGAAGAGCTGGAGAGAGTTATTTAATTACTGCTGGAAAAAATATCTTCTAAAGAAAACCTTTTGTCTTGCCTTTGCAATCCTGAATCAGGATTATATGCAGAAAAAACCCCGAAGAAAAGCATTAGTTTTTCCCTTGATGTCCATAGCTCATCTTTCTGCTCTCTTAAATCAAAAAATAACTGGGACTGGGTTGAAGAATTCCACTCTGGGTAAGAAGCAGTAAAATTATACAAAAAATTCCTAAAATCCTCAGTGCGATTTCCTATCTCCTTCTTATTCCAATTCAACCAAGCATCTATTCTTTGAATCATTAACTCATATTGTTCCATTCTTCTTTTTTAAATATCAAATTTATAAAGTTTTTTAATGTGAGATTCTGTGATATTTGAATGATAAACTTCGGGGTTGCTGGGCTTGGAGGAGTAAAAGAGGCAATAGAGAATCTAAAGGAGTATTCAAGGCTTGGAATAAAAGCCTGTGAGATTGCGTTTACTTATGGAGTTTATATTAAAGATAAAAAAGATGCTCAGAGAATATCAGAGGTTGCTGAAAAAGAAGATATTAAATTAAGCATTCATGCTCCTTACTGGATTAATCTTAATTCTGAAGACAAAGAAGTTATAGAAAACAGCAAGAAAAGAATACTAAAAAGTGCTGAGGTTGCTTCATGGATTAAAGCCAGGAAAGTTGTTTTTCATTGCGGGTATTATGGCAAGATTGAAAAAAACAAAGCATTTGAAAATATCAAGCAAAATATTCTTGAAATAATGAAGATAATAAAAGAAAATAAATGGGAAGTTGTTTTATGCCCAGAGATAATGGGCAAGAAGAATGTTTTTGGAAGCATTGATGAAATCTCAAGATTAGTAAATGAAACCAGATGCGGATTTTGCATTGATTTTGCGCATGTTATTGCAAGATATGGAGAGTATGAAATTGAAGCAATAAAAAAGGCTTTTCCACAAGAAGAGTGGCACTGCCATTTTTCTGGAATAGAGTATGGAAAAACAGGGGAAAAAAGGCACAAAAAAACCCCTATAGAAGAGATAAAAAAGATAATAAATATCCTGCCAAAGGACAAGAAAATTACCATAATCAATGAGAGCCCTTTTCCGACGGAAGACTCTGTATTAAGCATAAAATTATACAAAGAATTGCAAAGTAACCAGATGTAACTTACACTAAGTGTAATTATCAAGTTATCCTTATTTGTTGTCACCATAAAGTTTATAAAGAAAATAACCACCCATTATATGCAGAAAAAAACTTTTCTGCACAATTAAAATGTACGCAAAAAACCATAAAATGAGCACAAAGAAATTAATGATTTCTTTACTTGCTGTAGCTTTAATGTTGACATTAGTTGCTACTGTAAGTGCTGCTTCAGATGTTACAGACAACTTAGAAGTTAAGTTGAATGATGAAGATGCAAGCTTGAATGATTTGACTGTTGTTGCAGGTGAAACAGTTAGCATTAAAGTTGCGTTTAATTCATTAGTTGATGCATCTGGTGTGACTGTTAAGGCAGAAATTGAAGGCAATAAGGTTGATGTAAGCGATATATCTGTTTCTTTTGATGTTGAATCTGGAAAGAGATATTCAAAGACATTGACTCTTGAAGTTCCTTATGAACTTAAGGATGACCTTTCAGAGAATATTGTTCTTACAGTTACTGTTAAGAAAGACGGTAACCTTAAGACAGAACAAGAATACACTCTAAGAGTTCAAAGACCTTCATACAATGCAAATGTTATGTCAATTGTGACTCCAAATACAGTTGCAGCTGGGGAAAACTTTCCAGTTGATGTTGTATTGAAGAACATAGGTTACAATGACTTAGATGATTTGTATGTATCTGCTAAAATCACAGCTATAGATGGTGTTGAAAGAACTGTTTATTTTGGTGACCTTTTGGCTCTTGAAAGCGATGATGATGACGATAAGTCTGAAACTACTACTGGTAGAATCTTCCTTCAAATGCCATATAATGCGGAACCAGGTATTTACGTGCTTAAGATTGACGTGTTTAACGATGATCTTGAAGTAAGTAAGGTAAAACAGATTGTTGTAGAAAATGACTTCCCAAGCGTTGCAATGAAAGCAGGAAATGACTTGCTTATTGTTAACCCAACTGAGAAGTTAAAAGTATACAAAGTTGTTTTCCCAGAAAGCGAAAGCTTTGTTACTGTTCCAGCAGGTTCAAGTAAAACAGTTGAAGTTAAGCCAAACACTGCAGATTACACAGTTAATGTGTTGTCTATGAGTGGCGAGCTTATAGAATCTTTCACATTCCAAGCTGCTGAAAAAACATCAGTTACAAGCCCAATCGTTGTTTTGACAGTTATATTAGCAATAGTATTTTTAGTATTGCTAGTTGTATTGATTGTCTTGATTGGAAAGAAACCTGAAAAAGCAGAAGAATTCGGAGAAAGCTACTACTAACTTTTCTTTTTTATTTTTTTATTTTTATATTTTCTTTCTCCCCTTTATTTGGGGGGAAATACTTTTTTTTAAGAACTAGATTATATCTTCAAACTTATAATTTTAGATATTCCGTCATGCATGCTCACGCCGTATAAGGTTGTTGCATTGCTGATGACTTCATCATTGTGAGTTATAACTATGTATTGTCCTTGCTGCATGTATTTCTTTAGCAGATTTGCCAAACGCTCTGAGTTTCTCTTATCCAAGGCAGCATCTATTTCATCCAAGATGTAGAAGCAGTAAGGCTTTAATTCCTGTATTGCAAAGATTAAGGACAAAGCTACAAGTGTTTGCTCTCCTCCTGACAGGGAAGTCACGTCAAAGTATTTTCCATGCCCTGTCTTTACAATAATATTAACTCCAGCTTCAAATGGCTCTTTTTTGTTTTCAAGCTCAAGGAAAACCTGCCCCTTAGTTGAAAGCTGAGAAAAGTTCCTAGATCGGAAGAGCGTCGTGTAGGGAAAGAGTTGAAGTATTAGGAAGAGAAAAAGAAGGAATAATGAAAATAGTGCATGAGATTGACATAAA
>JBFYLU010000007.1:0-2501 GCA_041305285.1 Nanobdellota archaeon | reverse complement strand
CTTTTAAATCATGTATTTCTATTAATTTTGACTCTGTAGCTCAGCGTTAGAGCACTAGTCTCATGAGCTAGGGGCCGGGAGTTAAATTCTCCCCAGAGTCATTTATTATCCCCTCTTTTTGTAAAGAGCAGAAATTAATTAATTGAAGTAAATTGAAATTGCTGGCAAATAGTCTCTCAATTATTAAGAGGTTTATAGTATTTAATAAATGATAAATAATTCAGTTCAAACCAGAAAGATTAATTCTTTATTCTGCTTTAATATTTTCTTCTTTCTTAGAAACAGCTTTTACTGATTTTTCCAGTTTTTCCTGCTCTTGCTTTTCTCTTTTTCTCACTCGTGCAATATAACCTGCAATTTGATTTCTTACTTTCTTGCTTGGCATTTCTCTTCCAAGGATTACCTTGTTTCTTTCAAACTCCCCATTGAAATCCAGGCTTTCTTTCATAAGAGTTTCTGCAGTTCTTTTGATTAATTTTGTTTTAATTTTTCCCATACTATGATTGTCTTATTGCAGGTTTTTAAACGTTTTTATTCAATTTTTTCAATCTTGTGAATATGCTGTGCAGCTTCTATCAAACTATTGAGCTTTTTTAGCGGCTCTCCAAGGCTAAGAATCATGCATTTAAGATTGAGTTCCAGTGCTTTTTGCCCTGCTTTGATTATGTCTGAGTCATTTAGTTTTCTTTTGTCATATGCCACAAGAACAAGCACTTTTTCATTTGAATTTACTTTTAGGATTAATTCGTTCTTGTTTACTCCTTCTATGCTTAGAATTTTAATCTTTTTTTGAGACAGGAAGTTTTTTACCTTGTCAAAAAATTGCTCGTTCTTTTTCTGGCTTGCTTGCCTTTTTTTTGGCTTTTTTTTCAATGCTGGCTTTTGTTCTTTTGGCTTGCTTGTTTCTGGCTCTTTTGCTTCTTCTTTTGAAAATATTCCTAGTTTATCTTCAACTGGAGGAACAGTTTTTATCTCTTGTATTGGCTCTGGTTTTTCTTCTTCTTTTGCTTTAATAATCAGCTCAGATTCTGGAACAGTAAAGTATCTCCAATAAATTTCATTATCTTTTTTAAATGGAATAGCAAAATCTTTTATTGCTCTTAAAGCAACTCTTATTGCTGGCTCTTGTTCTGAGTCTTTTAATATCCTGCTTTGCTTGAGCATTTCAAAAGCATCTTTTTCCCTGCTCTTGAGGTATTGCGCAAAAGCTTCTAGCCTATGCTCTTGTCCTTCAAGAAAATTCAAGGAAGAACTTCCAACCTTCATATTGCTTATTTTAATTCTTCTTTCAGCAATTAATTCTGATAAAAACGCAGATGTGAAAAGAATGCTCATGTCAATTTCTTTTGCAATATGCACTGGAAGGCTTGGGCCACGAATTCTTAGAAAAGTTATAATTCTCTCTTTTAAGTCTGAAGTATCTTGCTGAGGCATATTCCAAGAAGACTGGCCAGTATTATAAATATTGTTATGGTTTTAACCACTTAATCTCATAATATATTATATCTCCTTCTTCATCAACAATAGCAAGCAAGAGATTTTTCTTTGTGGAATGAGCTACTCTGTTCTTTGCAGAGAATTCATGCCATGAGATTTTTCTTGATTCATAGTCTATAAACACAATCCATTTTGCATGAGCATTTCCTGGCTTTGTTCCTTTGTCATAGACTCTGAAATCAGCTCCAAATTTTAGTGCAGTTTTTGGGATATAGCCTTTTTTTCTTAAATCATTAAATACAATAGATTTTATTTCAATTTTTTTATCAATCCTTTGCAATTTGTTTAAGAGCTCTTTATTTGAGAGTTTTTTATTCTTAGAGAGAACTTCCATTTTTCCTTCTTGTGCAAGAAACAATGCTTCTGACAAGGAATATTGTATCTTGTCTCCAACTCTTTCACCAAAGCTTGCTCTTTCATTTAAGGAAAATGCTTCTGGCGAATTGCTTGAAATTGTGTTGTTAATTAGGGTTGAGGGTATTTTGTTCATAGTATATAGTACTTTAGGATAATATTTAAAAATATGCATTGCATGTTTTTTGCATGAAACTAATATCCATTGCTCATTGCAATTTTAATATTAGCTGTTGCTCTTTTTTAATGAGCTATTAATTAATCTCTATCTTTTTTATATAAAATGGCTCTAAAGGTTATAAAACAAACTAGAACAGGAAATCTTTTTGCAGATACTTACAGAGTTAGAAATGGAAAGCCAGGGGGCAATGGAAATTATTATATTGGAGGGTTATACGCTTTTTTATCTTCTCAGGATTTTTCTGATGTAGAAATTTCTCCTAAAGTACGCGAAGAATTAGAAGCCTATGAAAGATATTGCAAAGAAAGAAAGAAAGTCTGGAAAGGAAGAGGAACCAGGGAATCAAAGCTTGAATTAGTAAGACAATTAAGAGCTACAATTATAGATTCAATGCTTGTAGGCAAGTTATAGTTATAAGAAAGGTTATAAATGCAAAAGAATAATATTGATTATGGAATATAATTTTAAT
>JBFYLU010000006.1:0-4058 GCA_041305285.1 Nanobdellota archaeon | reverse complement strand
TGCAATCTGATTCTCAACTGGAACATTTTTGATATTAACATGGGCTTGTTCTAATGCCATTTTTATTCTGTCTGGAGTATGAGGATTTCCAGTTTTAGGGTCAATTGCATTAGTTGCAAGAAAATCAACAACCTGCTTGAATTTCTTTTCTTGTTCAGCATCTCTATGCTCTTGAGTTGTCAAAACTTCTCCTTCTTTGATTATTCTTTTTGCAATTTCATTTACATCTGTTGTTCCAAATGCTGTTCTTAAATCAGAATCTGATGCTTTTTCGCCTTTTTTAGTGTCGTGAAAAATAAAATCTTCCTGCATATCAAAAGTTGCAATCAGTCCTTTTTTAAATTTAAGAGCCTCATCTAAATCTACAATAATCTCATATCTTTTTCCTGCTTTTTTTATCCTTGCTGTAGTGGTTGCCATTATAAATCTTTTATTTTTTCTCCTTCTAGTTTTTCTACTTTGATTTTATCGTTTTTAATATATGCTAACTCGAATTTATGGATATTAAACTTTTCTAATTGTATTTCCTTGAATATATCCAATGCAATTTTAACTGCTTTTTTGATTGTCATCTTGTCCTCATACTTCTCTCTAAGCTTTTCCCTGATTTTCTCGTCACTCTCTCCTATTGCATTTGCTTTGTATCCAAGATAATTTCCAGTTACATCGCTTGTGTAAAGTTCTGGTTTTCCATTATTTATTCCAGCAATCATTAATGAAACCCCAAAAGGCCTTGCTCCTCCATATTGGCTGAATTGCTGTTTTATATTTGAAATTTCCTTGACAACTAATTCTGGCTCTATTGGAGAATCATATGTAACTCTATGCTGTTGTGACAATACTTGCCCTCTTTCTATAAGAACTCTTGCATCTGAAACAATTCCTGCAACACTTGTGATAATATGGCTGTCAATTTCATATACTTTGTTTGCAGATTTACCAACAATTAACTTGTCTTCCACTCTTTTATCTGCAAGAATAAAAACTCCGTCTGCGCAAACCATTCCAATGCTTGAGCTTCCAAGTCTGACTGTTTTTTCTGCATATTCCACCTGAAGCAAATGTCCTTCTGGTGAGAACATAGTTGCAGTTCTATCATAGCCCATTGCTTGGTGCTGCATATCTATCGGCATTTCCATTTTTTTATCTTTTTAAGAGAATTTTATAATATTTCTTTAATTTTTTTCTCTCTGTACAAAAAATAACCAATTTTAATATTTATAAGCCTTTTGGTTATTTTCTTAAGCCTTTTAATGTTCCAGAAACCATCTCTACTTTAATGTTCTCTGCCGAAGCTGCCAGAGCAGCTCTTGTTTTGTTTAATGCCTCTCTGTTCACTGCAATTATTGCAGAATCCTTGCTTGTTTTGATAAATTTTAATCCAGTTTCTGCCATGCCTAAAACTCCTACAAATTCAAACAGGATTTTTTCTATTTTTTCTTTAAGGTTACTTCCTATAATCAGGAGGTATCTCTTTCTCTCTCTCATTGAAGGTTTGAGTGATTTCATGATAATTACAGCAAAACATCCAATAAAAATCTTACTAAAAGCATTTTTAAATGTTAAAGACATATTAGCTTTAGAAAAAAGGTGATTTAAAAGCAAAAATGGAAATTTGTACTGTTGGCGGATATGAAGAAGTTGGAAAGAATATGACTGCTGTGAAAATAGGAGAAGATGTAATAATTTTGGATGCAGGAGTTTATCTTCCTCCAATTGTAGAGTTGGAAGAAAGCGAGGCAAGAGAAAAATTATCCTTGGAAAAATTAAGAAAAATCGGAGCATTGCCAAATGATTTGGTTTTGGAAAAATTAGGATGGAAAGAAAAAGTCAGAGCAATTATTATTGGGCATTCTCACCTGGACCATTTGGGAGCTATTCCTTATCTTGCTAATCACTATCCAAACGCAACAATTTATGCAACCCCGTTTACAATGGCAGTATTGAATATAATCTTAGAAGATGAGAAGATAAGATTAAGAAATCCCCAAAAAACAATCAACCCTGATAGTCATTTTGTTATTAATGGGAAAAGCGGGAATTATAAAGTGGATTTTGTCCACACAACTCACTCTACTCTTCAGTGCGTTTTTCCAGTGATACACACTCCTGAAGGAGCTGTTGCTTATGCTCTTGATTTTAAGTTTGATGATTTTCCAGTTATGGGAAATCCTCCTAATTATAAAAAATTCAAAGAAATTGGAAGACAAGGAGTAAAGGTATTGATAATGGATTCTTTATACTCTGGGACTAATAGAAAAACTCCAAGCGAAAGAATTGCAAGAAATCTCGTTGAAGAAGCTTTTTCTTCTGCTAGAAATAGAAACGCTGCATTATTCATAACAACTTTCTCGTCTCATATTGCAAGACTGAAAAGCATTGTGGAGTTTGGGAAAAAAACAGGAAGGCAAATTGTTTTTGTTGGAAGAAGCCTTAACAAATATGTGAATGCTGCTTTGAAGGTAAAGCAATGTCCTTTTGCAGGAAGCGTTAAATTAATTAAGTATAGAAGGCAAGTACTTGCTATGCTCGGACAAATAGAAAAAAATAGAGGTAAATATCTTGTGGTTTGCACAGGGCATCAAGGAGAGCCAGGCTCTATAATGGATAGGATTGTAAAAGGAGAAACTCCTTTTAATTTTCGTACAGGAGATAATGTGATTTTTTCTTCAAGTGTTATTCCTACTCCAGTAAATATTCTTGCAAGAGAAAGAATGGATAAAAGGCTTAGAACAAAGGGCGTTAAAGTTCAGACAGATGTTCATGTTTCAGGGCATGGAGGAAGAGAAGATATGAGAGAATTACTATTAATGCTAAAGCCTAAGAATATAATTCCTGCTCACGGCTCTCTTCAGCAAGAAGCTCCATTAATTGAATTATGCTCAGAACTAGGGTATAAATTTGGAGAAACTTCTCATTTAAGCTCCAATGGAAAGGTTTTGAATTTTTAAAATGATAAAAATAAATAAAAGGGAAGTTGACTGTTAAGAAACCGTAGGTGTCTTACAATGCCAAACTATGATTTAATCGAGGGAATAAGGCTTGCTTTGTCTAAAGGATATACTCTTGAACAAGCAATGATGAGCTTTTACAATGCAGGGTACCCAAAAGAAGAAATAGAAGAAGCTGCAAGAATTTTATTGTATCATCCTTCTCAGATATTGTCTCATCCAGAAAAGCCAATACCTGGAGAACTTAAACAACCAATTAAAGCTCTTCCTTTTCCAGCTCCAAGAGTTCAATCTCCTGCTGAAATTGAAAAACAAAGAGTTTCAAAATACGAAGAAGGCAAGACAGTAAATAATATTGCAATAATCTCTTTAATTTTTATTTTGTTCCTGGTATTTGCATGTCTTGCTGGCATATGGATATTTAAGGACGAGCTTATTAATTTCTTTGCAAGAATCTTTCAATGATATCTGAAATTTATCTTCCTTTAGATGATTCTTATCTTCTTTCAGAAACCCTAAAAAAACAAATAAAAAATTTAGATATCAAATTCCTTGAGATTGGAATCGGAAGCGGAATACAATTGCAAACTGCAAAACATCTTGGAATAAAGAATATTTTTGGAGCAGATATAAATCTTGATGCTGTAAAGCATTGCAAATCTCTTGGCTTTGATTGCATTCAGTCTGATTTATTTGAAAACATTAAGGGAAAATTTGACATTATTGCATTCAATCCTCCCTATCTTCCATTAGACAAAAGAGAACCCAAATCTTCTCAATTAGCAACAACAGGCGGAAAAAAAGGAAGCGAGATAATAAACAAATTCCTCAAACAAGCTAAAAAGCATCTTGCAAAAGATGGCAGAATATTTTTATTAACCTCAAGCTTAACAAAAGCCATTAATTGGTTGGATTATAAAAGGAAAATTTTAGCAAAAAAGAAAATTTTCTTTGAGGAACTTTTTGTTTGGGAACTTACTCTTTGATTACCTATTAATATCCTTCCAGGACTTTTTTTGCTTTTTTAATTCAGCAACTTGAGGAAGCTGTTCTTCAAGACTCTCTCTTTCTGATTGATAGAAAATTCCCAATGGAATTTTCTTGACT
>JBFYLU010000005.1:0-4790 GCA_041305285.1 Nanobdellota archaeon | reverse complement strand
TTTTTATACCCCAAACTCAACGCCTTCGCCTTGTTCTTCGCTTGTCCACCATTCCAAGTCAGGGATATTGCATTCCAATTCTTTTGCCTTGCAATAGCCTCTTGTCAAAAGATAGAAAATTAATCCAAGGCTTCTTGAGCTCTTATTGTTTCCAATGATTATCTTGTCTGTTCCGTGGCTGAAATTATTTGTATCGCAAATCATCAAAACTTTTTTATTAACATTTAAGGTGTCATTCAATGCATTCTTGTCAAGCCAATGATCTGAAACTATTGTCAATTCATTCTCAAAAAAATCAGGCAAGTCAGTGTTTGTCAATACTCCTGCTGGATATTTTTTTGTAAATGCTTTTATTCCAGTCAGCTTGGAAAACATCTCCACAACCTTCCATCCTGCCTGCCTCTTGCATACAACGATTATTTCCTTGCTGTCAAAATGTGAGAGAAATTCAATTGCCTCTTTTAATTTTTCATCAATTAAATCTGTGTTAAATATCGCTAACCCATCTGCTCTTCTTCTGTAAACATAAGGTTTCATGTCAGGAGTAACTACTTTAGTTCCAAGATAAATTCCTGATTTGACATATTCTTCTAAAGGAACAAGCATGTCTGCTTTTTTCTTTTCCTTGACCTGCTCTTTTAAATCTTCACTCGAAACACCCTCAATCTTTCCTTTTAATTTCGCTTGTTTTTCAAGCAAGGCTTTCTTTTTTTCTTCAAGGGTTTTAACTTTTTTAACATCAGTTGATTCAGCTTCAGCAGCCTTAGTCTCTTTTTCATCAAGTTTTTCTTCTGCCTTTGCAATTTTCTCTGGAACACCGGTTTCTTCTATGTCTTCAACAATCTCTTCAGTTGTTTCAGTTTTTTCGTTTACCATAAAGAAATGAGAGAATAATAGATTTAAAAGGGTTTCTATATGATTGAAATTGATAATCTATTAAGATAACAAACCACAAGTATATTTAATCTATTATAAAGAGGGATATTTACTTTAAACTTTTTTCAATCTCAATCAGCCTTTTTATCTTCTTTTCTCTAACATCCCCGTCTGTTCCAGATTTAAAGAAATCTGCCTGGAATCCAAAAGCCAAATCAGCAAGGATTGTTTCTTCTGTCTCCCCGCTTCTGTGCGAGAATACAATTCTTATTTTATTCTTCTTTGCCAATTCAACAGCTTCCCTTACTTTCAATAAAGAACCAATTTGATTTGGCTTAATCATCACTGCATTAATGCTGTTTTTTTCAATTGCCTTTTGCAGTCTCTTTGGATTGGTTGCAGTCAAATCATCCCCTACAATCAGAGTTTCAGGATTTTTCTTGAGAAGATTTGCAAAGCTTTCAAAATCATCTTCTTCAAAAGGGTCTTCAACATAGAATAAATTATAGTTCTTAATCAAGTTTGAAACATACATCAATTGCTCTTCTTTGGTTCTCTTGAAAATTGGATTTTGGTAATTATACTTTTTTCTTTTGAAAAAACTAGAAGCAGCAACATCTAACCCTATTGGAAGATGAGTATTTCTTAAGACATCTAAAACTTCTTTTTCAGTCAAGGAAGTTAGCCAAGCATTTTCATCATTTTTTTTGCCATTAAATTTCTTGTCTATTTTTTTTAACAGGAATTCAACTTCTTTTTTAGCTCTTTTATTTGCTTCATAAGCTTCTTTGACTGTCTTTGTGTCTGGAATCAACTCGAATTCCTGGAAATCTGGTTTTTTCCCTGCTGTATTGCTGTGTTTTCCTCCTCCAACAACATTCCCTACAAGTCTCGGAAAATATTTTGCTTCTGGGTTAATCAATTGCCAGACTTGTTTTTTTTGCTCTTTAGCCATTGCTTTTAATATTGCAGATTCCAGTGCAAAAAGAGTATTTGCCCCGATGTTTCTGTCAGTAATGTCTTCTATTCTTCTCAAATCACTAATTTTTTCCAGAATTTCTTTTGAAAAATACTCCCCAAATTCTTCTACTGCTTTAATATCTCCCTCAAGGCTTTTTTTGTAAGGCTTGGCTTCAAATTTCCCAGTGGATTTTCCAGTAGGAGAGCTCGCAGAAAAATTCCCAATATCTGTTTTTATTGTAACAAGTATTGTTTTGTCTTTTCGTGAATCAGACAGAGAAGTTGCTTTCACCTTTTTTATTACAACCATAAAACTCAGAAACAAATTCAGCTTATAATCTTTTCTAAAAATTATCACCTCTTTTTTAAGAATGTAAATGTCATCTGTCAAGGTGTTTTAAGATGACTGCTTCAGTGCTTAAGGAAAGATGGACTGTTTCAAGAAAACGCTGTTTTTCTTACCATTATTCAGTTTCTCCGCCTTCTTCTGCTACATCTTCTCCTTCATCTTCAGGCTGAGCAAGCTCCATTATCTCTCCCTCTTCGCTTATTTCTTTTTCTTCCTCATGTTCTAGATTTTCTTTTTTATCGTCGCTTAATATCGCTGTCTTTACTCTCTTTAATTTTTCTTCTTTTTTCAAAGGCATAGGCTTCTTAACAGAAATCGGGAGTATGTTTGAGTTAAATTCTGTCTCAGCGATTTTTAATGCATCGAATTTTATTTTTTCCAAATCTTCTTTTTCTATTTTAATAAGCAATGGAGCATTCATTGCAATTTGAAGAGCCCTTGCTCCCAAAATCCTTGCAATTTCATATTTGCTAAATCCTTCTTTCTCCATTATTTAAGATGTTTCTCTATTTTTTTAAATACTTCGTTCCTTGAAGTTTCTGATAAGTCGAGAATTTCCCTGAGTTCATCAATGCTCAAGCTTTCTTTTTCTCCTTTTTGTATTGAAGCAATTGTTCCGTCATAGCTTCCTATTGTAACTCTTGTCTCGCTTACATCCTCTTCTTCTCTGGTAGGGTCAACAATGAATTTTTTCCCTATCTTATGAGCAGTAATTATTACTGGGATTTTCTTTTGAAGTGGCAAGTTATCTTCTGTCCATTCCCCGCTGATTATTTTCTCTTCTTTTTCATCATATTTTGGCATCTTTGTTTCTTTTAATGCAACTAATGCTCCAATTCCAGCAGCATCAAGCATGTTTCCATCGTCATTTATTGAATAAACATCCACAAATATTGACCACACTTTTTCTCCTTCTTTGATGCATAGTTTTTCAAAGTCAATGAATCCGCTTTCTCTAATTCCCCTGTCAACAATTCTTCCAATTTCAATTGAATCAAATCCTGGTTTCCCAGCGCTTATTCTCTCTGAACTTAATGGAAGCAATTCTGCAGTTACCATTAAATTTCCCTTATTTGGAGAATCAGGATACGGAGCTGAAACTTCCAACTTAACTCCAACAATTACTTCTGTTTTTCCGATTTTTACTCTTGCGCTTCCTTCTGCTTTTTTTGAAACTCCAGTCTCGATTATGATTTCTCTGAATTCATCTGTTTTTCTTCCATCAAATCTTTTACCTTCTGATAAATATGACTTTATTCTGTCTCTTGTTATTTTTGGAGCTTCCATTTTATTTTATTGCCTCTTTCAATGCTTTTTTTTGAATTTCATGAACTTTTTCACATGCTTCTTTTGCCATCTCAACAGCTTCGACTAATTGCTCTTTGCCTATTTTTCCATCAAGCTGAAGATGAGTTATTTTCCCATCGCTTGACATTGAAACCGGAATATCTGTTGCCCCTTCTCCTTCTTCCCAATCTTCTTCTGCTTTTGTTACATCAACAACAAGTTGCTTGTCTATTTTTCCAACTGAAATGCTTGATACAAGATTTTTCATTGGTATTCCAGCATGTGCCAAGGCCATTGATGCAGCGTTTATTCCAGCGCATCTTGTTCCTGCGTCTGCCTGTATTATATTTATGAAAACATCTATTACAGTATTTGGATATTTTTCCAGCATAAGAACTGGCTCTAAAGCCCATTCAGTAATCTTGCTTATTTCAGTGCTTCTTCTGCTTGGCCCTGGCCTTATTCTTTCTGTAACTGAAAAACTATTCATATTATAATTGCATCTTAAAACTCCCTTTTCAGGATTTTGCTGATGCTGAGGATGCATTTTTCTTGGCCCATAAACAGCTGCAATTGCAATAGTATCTCCTGTTGAGAACATAGCGCTTCCATCTGCATTAGGAATAATTCCCACCTGAGCTTTTATCTCTCTTAGCTCATTTGGTTTTCTTCCATCTGGTCTTGTAGTTTTTGCTGCCATTTTATTTCTTTTTTTCCTCAAACCATTTTTTTAATTCATCTGTTAATCCAGTAATAAAGGACTTTTCACTTACAAATAAAATTGCTTCTTTTGCAAAAAGTTCTTTTTCAACACTATCTCCTTTTATCCAGATATAACCATTTTGTCCAACTGTGATATTGCATCCAGTTTCGTCTTTTATTATTTTAATCATGCTTCCTTCTTTTCCAATAATCCTTGGAACTTTGTTTGGGTTTACTTTTATTAGCATTCCTTCGTCAATCTTTCCAAGCCCTCTTAATTTGATGCTCAGGTCAACTCCTCTCTTGTTTACTCCAACAACCTTTACAACAGCAACATCCCCAATCTCCATGACTTCATCCAATGCATCTTTATTGACATATCTTGGAACTTCCATTAATGATAAAAATGCTGTTTCTGCTGTTCCAATATCCAATATCCATCCATTGAAAGTTATGTTTTCTACTTTTCCTATGACGACATTTCCTCTTCGTGGGATATAAACTCCTGATAATGGAATGACTTTTACAAGCCTGTCAGATTCTTCTGCTAATCCATATCTTATTGAAACTATTTCATCTCCTCTTTTTTCAGTCCATTCTCCTGGGAGATAATCTC
>JBFYLU010000004.1:0-3919 GCA_041305285.1 Nanobdellota archaeon | reverse complement strand
CTTTTTATATTGTTCCTTATTTTGAATTCTACACAGGCGCCTGTGTAGCTCAGTCTTGGTAGAGCATTTCCTTGGTAAGGAAAAGGTCCTGAGTTCGACTCTCAGCACAGGCTCTTGTAAGACACCTACGGTTTCTTCACAGTCAACTTCCCTTAAAATAGCAGATGTAAGACACCTACGGTTTCTTTAATTCGCAACCTTTCTCGTTGTGAATTAGCAAAGATTGTCTCGCAAAGTTGCTCACAGTCAACTTCCCTTAAAATAGCAGATGTAAGACACCTACTCTTCACAGTCAACTTCCCTTAAGATAGTTTTATATATTCGGGATATACCTCTTTTTTATGGAAAAGCACAATCTTGAACTATTAAAAGAAAGGTATCTTGAAATACAGAAAAAGCACAATCTTCCAAGTTTTCAGGAGATGAACGCAGAATTTGGAATTGAAAAAACAGAGATAGAAAAGTTTGACATTCTTATAAGAGAGATAAGAAAATATGTTGCAGACAAGCTGTTGAATTATCTTAAGTTTGTTGAAACTCTCTTGAACCCTTCAAATGCCTCAATGGTTATCTTTTCAATAATAAAAACCCTTGGTGCAGATGAAAAGAAAAAACTTACTGAAATTTATAAAAAGCTTGCAAAAACAGAGCTTGATTTGATTGAATTGGATATTTCTTTTAGTGAAGAAAAAGAAGCTGAATTCATAAATAAAAATTATCTTCTTTGGAAAGAACTAAGCAGAGAGCTAACCTCAATTATGATTAAAGTCAAGGAAAATTGGGACAAGGAATCAGCAAGAGGGAACAATTCCTTTGTAGGTTAAAATGCCAGTAAAAAAACATAGAGAAAAGAAAGTTCCTGGAAATATCTTAAGAGACTTTGTTCAGAAATACAAACTTCTTATCAGGCCTTATGTAGCCCAGGGAAATTTTGAATATTCAGCTCAGCAAATGAATGATGAATGCACTAATTACCAGGATTTTAGAGTAGGATTTAGGAAAAAAGTTGGCACAATAGCATATAATTCTTATAAAAAAGCAATCTCTATTTTTTCTGGATTATTGGACAGGAGTGTTTGTGATGTTAAGGAAGATTTTGCAAATCCTGAAAAAAGAAAAACTCTTTTGGGAGTGTTGGATAGGGAGATGAAGATTATTGATTCTGAAATGCGGAGAATCAAAGACAGGGATTATTTGAAAGCTGGAAGGCTTGCTATTGAAAGAACAGCAGCTTCTTAGAAACTCCAGAATTATCACTTCTTTTTGAATTATCTTGTAGTTATTAGGATTGCAGGCATTGATAGGTGATGTAAGCATAAATCCTCTTTGGATGTCGTCGACAGAAGGATATTTAAAGGCTTTTTCCGTATATAAACTAGATAAAAAGCAGTAATTTATTATTGTTTTTATTATAAAAGATGGTAGTAGATAGTTTGATTTTAGAAGCAAGTGAAATTAGAGCAGACCCGGGAATAACTCTTGGAAGGTTTGTTGAACAGTATTCTAAGAATGTACAATGTGAACTTCTTTTAGGAAATATTCCAATTGAAACCCTTGCAGAGATGGTTAATAGTTATGACCCCTCTTTAATCAATCAACATGAACTTCCTTTAGAAGTTAGAATGGCTTACAGAGATTTGGCGATTTACTTTAAGAGAGCAATAAAAAATCATGAGAGGACAAGAGTTTCAAAGTTCTTACGAGCAAGGCATTTTTATGATTCAGTAGACAAAAGGTTTAGGATGATACATCGTGAATTAAAAAGAGATACCTCTTACTTATCTCAAAGAACAAGAAGAGCTGTAGCTAGTTAATTATTTCTTTTAGGTTTATTTCCAGCAGTGCCACTGGCATCTTGATTTTCCAGTTCTTTAGTATTCTTGGATGAATCTCTCCCATGAATCCTGCTGTGCTGTTGTTTATTATTATTTTTGCTGTTCTCCCATTAATAAGCCATGGAGGATTGTCTTCTGATTCTTCTAGTTTTAGTTTTGATTCAATGCCAAGCATTCTTGCGAGATATTCAAAGATTTGCTTTAATTCTGTGAAATTTCCAGGAGCAATTGCAATTGAAAGTTTTTCATCTTCTTGGAGATTTGAATCAAAAACTTTTCCTATTTCAAACACTCTTTGAGGATATTCTGAATCAACATTTTCTGAAAGAATCTTCAAAGCATAATGACTCAAGTCTTTTCTTAAAATGTTATATTCTGTCTTGCTTGCTTCTACCTCAACAAAGCCTTTTTCTTGTTTTTCAGGAATTCCCATTCTTGTGAATTGATTTGTTTTATTTGTAAGATGATAGTTGGATATTTCAAGGAAGTTTAATCCTGAAAGCATCTCTGATATTTTTCTTTTTGCAGTTTCTTTTGAATCTTCTTTTCCTATTGTGGATATCCTTGGAATTTCAGGAACAATATTTTCATAGCCATATGCAATTGCAATGTCTTCAATCAAGTCAACTTCATGAAGTATGTCAGTTCTCCATGCAGGAATCTCAACCTCTGATTTCTTGCAATTATATCCCATTTTTTCAAGAAGGTTTTTGATTTCTTTTTCACCTAGTTCAATGCCAATTAGCTTGCTTGCATTTTCAGCAGAGATTTTCATTTTTTCAGGGGTTAAGTCTGGAGTTATCTCTGTTTTCTTGTATTTTACTTCCATCTCATAAATTTTTCCTCCCATGTCTGCAAGGCAAGTCACAACGATATTTAGGCATTTTTTTAAAATATCCAAGTCAAATCCAGAGCATTCCACAAAAACATCATGAGTTTCTGCAGTAACCTTTCCTGTTAATTGGGAGTTGATTATTGGAGGCATGCTAAGAACATTGTTATCTGCGTCAGTAAAGATAGGGAATTTTGTTTTTCCTGCTAGTAAATGAGCATAGTCTTTTCCAGTTGAATGCCTTTGAAGAATTTGCAACCCAGACATTTCCTTGTCACATTCAAGAGGAATAAATTTTATCTTGTCTGGCTCAATTGCTTTGTAAGTTATAGGAAGCTTTATTTTTTCAAGAGGATAAACTCCTATTGCAAGCTTTTTTCTTTTTCTTCCTATTGTTGTGTGGAGCTTTTCCTGAATGTCTATTATCTCCTTTATTTTTTCATCATTTAGATTCAATCCCTTTACAATTGCACATGCTGTAAAAGGACGCACATCACTGACTGAGGGTTCAATAATAACTTTGAAGTCTTTTTCTGGCTTGTTGATTTTGTATTCTTTTAGTCCAGTTTCTTTTCCAAGAAATGCCAAGAAGCTTCTCTTGAATCCATGATAAGAAAGCAAGTCAGGACGATTTGGAAACACTTCAACTTGAATTTCGTTTTCTGTTATGGCTTCAACTGGATTTCCAAACATTGCAATTCTTTCCTGCATTTTTTCATCTAATGCTCCTATTTCTTTTTCAAATTGTTTTTTGTTAAATACTGCGATTGCCATTTTAAAGAGGGGTAACCAAGGCATATATTCCTATTGATACCAAGATTAATATTAACATCCAAAATAATATATCTTTTACATTCATTTTCTTATCATCTCCTTTATCTCAAGAGTATTTGTTCTTATTTCTTTTTTTAAGCTATCAATATCATTTCTTATTTTTTCAAATCCGATTGCAGTTTTTTTATCAATTGAAAAAAGGCTTTTCCATAATAAAATTTCTGAAGCAGCCACAAAAACTGCTATGGCTATTATGGCACTTGTATCTGTTGGAGAGCCTGAAATCATCCATACTGCCAATGCAATTAATAAAATTATTATAATCCAAAATGCTAAATTTTCCAGGCTAAGTTTGTTTTTCATTTTTTCACCCAAAACTTTATTTTTCTAAGATAATCCAAGTCATTCTTGTACAGCTCTCTCAAGTCCTGCACCTGGTAGTAATCCATTAAGATTCTGTCAAATCCAGGGCCCCATG
>JBFYLU010000003.1:0-10880 GCA_041305285.1 Nanobdellota archaeon | reverse complement strand
CCCGTTTGACCACTCCGGCAACCTCGCTCATCATTTAAAATACGCAGTATTTTACATATAAAAAGCTTTATAAATACGGCAAATCTCCAAGATTTGAAGACGGCCATAGTAGGTTGGAAACACCTGTTCCCTTCCGAACACAGAGAGTTAAGCTTCCTACGTTGTTGGCTTTAGTGCCCTACAAGGCGTGAACCCTTCAAGCTGTCTTTCACTTTTTTTAAAAGGGATAGCTAAAAATTCTTAATTTTTTGTCTTTCACTTTTTTATTTAGATTTTTATAGTGTTGTTTCTTCTTGGATTTATGAAAAAACTATCAAGGACAGAAGCTGTAGAGTTTATTGAAAAATTCTTTAAAGATATTAAAAACAAAACCTCTTTGGAAATAAGAAAAGCAAAGAAACTTGCAATGTCTTACAATCTTCCGTTAAAGGAAAAAAGAAAATTATTCTGCAAGAAATGCCTGATGCCTTATTCTGGAAAAGAAAAGATTAGAGTAAAAGGCAAGATTAAATCAATTACTTGTGAAAAATGTGAAAGCATTTCCAGATGGAAATTAAAATGATTATTGAGTTTATTGTTGCTTTGGCTTGTATAATCTAACAGCATCTTGTTCTGCTCTGACGTCAGCAACTTTTCCGTCTTCATTAAAATAAATGATTAAACCAGATTTTTTAAGGGGTGGTGCATTTGAAGGTTTTTCAGAATAATCCCTGCATGGTTGAGTATTTTCTGCCATTTTATTTAAGATTTTTTAAATCTAGAAACAAGCCCAATCAAATCTTCCTGTCCTAAGAACACACTTCTGCAACAATATCTTTCAACACCCATTTCATCAAGAATTTGCTTTGGAAATTTCCCTTCTGCAACTTCTTTTTTAAATTGCTCCCACAACTGGCCAATTGGCTTCCCGCAACTGAAACAACGGATTGGAATTATCATTTTATATTTTTTCTTTAGTTTAAATTTTAAAGGGCAATCTTTAGCTATAAAGCCAAATTCCTTTAATAATCTTAATTCTGAGTAAACTTGGAGTTTTTTAAAGCTTTCTAATTTCATTTTAAGAGAGCAATCAGATGCATTAAACCCCTTTTCTTTGAATCAATTAAAGCCTGAATTTATCACTAAATTTATTAATGATTTTTTCTTATAAAGGATATGAAGAAAAAAGGTGAAAAAAACAAAGCAGATGTTTTTATTGAACTTAAAAAAGTAAAGAAATACTATCACATGGGAGAGTCAATTGTCAAGGCAGTTGATGGATTGGATGTGGAGATAAGAAGAGGAGAGTTTGTTGCAATAATGGGGGCTTCGGGAAGTGGAAAAAGCACTGCAATGAATCTTATTGGAAGCCTGGATTTGGCAACATCTGGGGATATCTACTTAGATAAGGAAGAAATTCATGATTTTACTGAATCTGAGCTTGCACAAATAAGAGGCAGGAAAATTGGATTTATTTTTCAGCAATTCAATCTAATTCCAAATTTAACTGCTTTAGAAAATGTAATGCTTCCAATGGTCTTTCAGGGAACAAGCCAGTTTGAAAGACAAGAAATTGCAAGAGGATTATTAAGAAAAGTTGGACTTGGAGACAGGATGCGCCACTATCCTGGGCAACTTTCAGGAGGACAGCAACAAAGAGTTGCGATTGCAAGAGCATTGGCAAATGACCCAGAAGTAATACTTGCTGATGAACCAACAGGAAATTTAGATACAAAAACAGGAGAAATTGTCCTTGATTTTTTAGACTCCTTAAACAAAGAAGGAAAAACAATAATAATGGTTACTCATAATCCCAAACTTGCTAAAGAGCATGCCCACAAAGTTTTTTGGTTAAAAGATGGGAAAATCAGCAAAGTTACTAACGGAAATAGAAAATGAACGACCATCTTGTTCTTGCATTTAAGAATTTAAGGAGGAGAGGAATTAGAAGCTGGTTAACTCTTATAGGTATTTTTATTGGAATTGCTGCAGTTGTTTCCTTGATGATGCTTGGAAGCGGATTAAGAACAGCAGCATTGTCGCAATTTGGGGGAAGCTCTACAGAAATAATTACAATACAAGCAGGAGGATTAAATTATTTTGGCGCTCCTGGAAGCGCAGTAGTAAATCCATTGCAAAAAGCAGATGCTGATGAAATTGAAAAAATATCTGGGGTGGAATTTGCTGTGGCAAGAAACATAGAAACCCTTAAAATTGAGTTTAATAACAAAATGAACATTGGCTTTGCGTTTGATATTCCTTCTGGAGATAAAAGAAAACTAGTGTATGATGTTGAAGAAATAAAAATAGAAGATGGAAGAGTTTTGGGGACTAATGAAAGAGGAGGAGTCTTGGTTGGCAATGACCTGGCTAATGAAATGAAAAATAATTTTGAAAAAACAATCAGTGTTGGGAGTAAGATTACTATCAATGAAAAAAGCTTTCGTGTCATAGGCATCTTAGAAAAAAGCGGGAGTTTTACAAGAGATGGGGTTTTGATAATGGATTCAGATGATTTAAACGAAGTTGCTGGAAATGGAAAAAATGCAGACATCATCAGTGTCAAGGTAAAAGACAAAGACAGTATTGACAAGGTTAAAGAAGACATTGAAAACTTGATGAGAAAAAGAAGAAATGTCAAGGTAGGAGAGGAAGATTTTGAAGTGTCTACTCCGCAAGCAACACTGGCAACAGTCAACAGCATATTATTGGGAATTCAAATTTTTATAATATTGGTTGCATCAATCTCTATTGGTGTTGGAAGCGTGGGAATTGTGAATACAATGACTACTGCAGTATTGGAAAGAAAAAAAGAGATTGGAATAATGAAGGCAATTGGAGCAAGAAACTCAGATGTTTTTTACCAGTTCTTTTTTGAAGCTGGATTGCTTGGATTATTTGGAGGAGTTATTGGAATTATTGGAGGGATTGGAATTGGGTTTTTAGGAATATTCTTGATAAATAATTTCCTTGGCAGTTCTGTTGCATTGCAATTTAATGCATTGTTTTTAGTCCTTGTATTGTTAGGGAGTTTTTTAATTGGTTCTGTATCTGGAGTAATTCCTGCAATGAGGGCAGCAAAACAAAATCCTGTGGAGGCATTAAGAGAGTAAAATGATAAGCAAAGAAACAGTAATATACTCCCTGAGAAACCTTAGGCATAGATCTGGCAGAAGCCTCTTAACTATTTTTTCAATATTAATTGGAATTGCTGCAATATTTGTCTTTATAAGTTTTGGATTGGGTTTAGAAAATTATATGTCCCAATTCTTATCGCAAACTTCTGCAGACAAGGTTTCTATAATGCCAAAAGGAATGGGAATTCCTGGAATGGATGATACCTTTGCATTCACAGAAGAGGATTTAAAGGCAATTGAAAAAGCTTCTGGAGTCAGAGAAGCCACTGGGCTGTATGTCAAGGTGGTGGAGATATCTCAAAGAGGAGAGAAAAAATTTACTTTTCTAGCGAGCTATGACCCTTCTACTCCCTTAATGCTTGAATTTTTTGGAGATATTGGAATATACAAAGGAAGACAACTAAGAAAAGGAGATGAAAGAAAAGTAGTCTTGGGTTTTAACTATCTTATTGAGAATAAAATATTTCCTCAAGCCTATGATTTAAATGACAAGATAACAATTAATGGAGAAGAGCTAACTATTGTTGGATTTTTTGAGCAGGTTGGAAATCCTTCAGATGATGCACAGGTTTATTTGACAAATGATTTTATGAGGAAATTTTATTCAGAAGAAAATCTCAAGGGATATGCTTGGATAATTGCAAGAGTTGACATAAATAACATGGACATAGCAATAAAGAACATTGAAAAAAATTTAAGAAAATCAAGAAATCTTGAAGAAGGAAAGGAAGATTTTTATGTGCAATCATTCCAGGATTTTATTGAAAGTTACACAGGAGCATTAAACATTCTTGTTGGGTTTATAATTGCGATTGCATTGGTTTCTGTTTTAGTCTCTGCAGTAAATACATCAAATACCATGATTACCTCTGTTCTTGAAAGAACAAAAGAAATTGGAATAATAAAATCTGTAGGAGCAAAAAATTCAGAGATACTTGGAATATTCTTGTTTGAATCTGCTTTTTTAGGATTTGTTTCAGGGGTATTGGGAGTTTTGTTAGGAACAGGAATTTCATTAGTAGCAGATAAAGTATTAAATGAGCTCGGATATGGATTTTTTGGCCCTGTTTTTCCTCCTATTCTTTTCATTGGATGCATCTTATTTGCAACTATTACTGGAGCAGTTTCAGGAGTAATTCCAGCAATTAGGGCGTCAAAAATAAGGCCAGTAGAAGCATTGCATTATGAGTGATTAGAATATCTAAAGATTGCTTTCTCTATTCCGATTCATTCTTCTTTTGTCTGCACGCATGCCTCTATACCAAAAGAAAATTATTACAATTGCAAGAACTAGTGTGATATAAAACCAAATGGATAAGCTTGTTTTATCTCCAGCTCTTCCTTCAAAATAACTCATATCCAAATGAACCACCTTATCAAGCACTCTTCTCTCATTTAATCCGTCAGTATAAGTCAAGATTAAATTTATATCTCCTGTTTTTGGGAGTGCTTCAAAACTAAAAGTTGTATCATCATTTGAATCCAATGAACCTATAATTTTTCTTGAACTTCCCATTATATTGACTGCTTCTTGTTTTGGAATATCAATTGTCAAAGCATTTACATCATTTTCTCCAGTATTTAGAATGCCAAAAGTAAGGGTATTTGTTTTTTTGTCATAGTCTCTGACAAAAACTTCAAAATCAGTTCTTAGGTCTGAAACCTCTATATTAAAAGTGTATTTCAAGATGCCAGTAGAAGAAGGAGAGACTTCTAACTCTAATTTGTTTTCTCCTTTGATTGCATCTTTGGCAACAATTAATTGATATGGAACAAGCACAAAGGAAGGGAAATTTCTAACATAAGTTCCAGAATTAAAACTAGACAAAGGAGTATAACTTGGGTCTAGGCTAAATGGGTAGGTTTCAAGAAGATTAATGTCTATTTTCCCGCAATCTGGATTAGAGGCTCCATTGATTTGAAAAACAATTTTTAATGACTCTCCTGGAATAGCTGGATAAGGATCTTGATTTAAAAGAACCACATTCAAGTCACAGGTGGATTTTGTTTCAGGACTTATAACTGGAAGTAATTGAAGCAAGATTGCAAGAACAACAATAGTAATCACTACTCTTTTCATGCTTATACAAGGGATATTTGTTTTTTAAAACTTTCTCGAATGATTTTTTGAATTTTTAAGGGAGTTTTTATTTTGTTATTTATGGGGCAACACAAATCTTTAAAAAGAAAATTATTTTAGAAACCCTATTGAGAATAAAAAGGTGAAAAATGAGTAAAAAATGTATTTATTGCAAAGAAAAAATTCCTGATGAAGCTGTTGTGGATTTTTGTGAGAGATGCGGAGTGTCTGTATGGGGAGAGAAGATGTACAGGGCAATTGTTGAAAACATGGAGAAAGCAAGAGACAATGGTGACCTGTGCCATAACAAAACTCCTGATGAAATCATGAAACAAGCTGCTTAATCCAACAAAAGGAAGTTTTTTAAATGAGGTATTTCTGAGTTATTTATGGGTAAGAAAAAGACTATTAGAACAAGGGGAAAATTAAGCCTTAGCAAGTACTTTCAAGAATTAAAAATTGGAGACTCTGTGGCAGTTATAAAAGAGCCTTCAGTAACAAGCAATTTTCCAAAAAGACTTCAAGGAAGGACTGGATTTGTAGAAAGCAAAAGAGGAAGAGCATTAATGGTGAGGATAAAGGACCAGGCAAAAGAAAAGACCTATCTTATCGAGCCAATACATTTAAAAAAAATAAAACAAATTAAATAAAATGATACTAAACAAAGAATCTCTAAGCATGGCAGAAGCAAGCGAGTATGTTGAAAAAGGCAGTGAAACAGATGTTAAGGGATTTATAAAAAAATTTGTCAAGATAAAGCCAGAAAAAGCAAAAGAATTAAGGGCAAAACTAAAGGAACTGGATTTAATCAAGATGAATAATGAGCATATTGCAAAACTAATAGACTTGCTCCCAGAAACAACTGATGAATTAAACAAAATATTTAGCGATGTTGGATTAGACGAAGATGAAAATAAAAAAATACTTGACACAATTAAAGAATACAACTAAAGAAAATGGGAAAAGAAGAAACTGCCATAATACTAGAATATTTACCGAACGGATATCCTTTGGAGAAAAAAATGATGCCCATAGCCCAGGCTATTGGAGAGAAGAATTTAACTCTTTTGGAATTAGTTCCTAGAAGAGGAATAAATCTGGAAATTGGAGAAAAAGTATATATTGGGGAAGGGAAACGAGACAAGATATACTATATTCTTGGAAGACTTAACAGAGAAAAACTTACAGAATCCGGGAAAAACCAATTGCAAGAATTTATAAAGAAAGTAGTTAAAGAAAAGGAAAAGGAATTTGTTGAGTTTTTCAACAAATCAGATGCAATCAACAAAAGAATCCATCAGATAGAGCTGCTTCCTGGATTTGGAAAAAAACACATGAAGGAAATAATTGAACAAAGAAAAGAAAAGCCTTTTGAAAGCTTTGAAGAAATGAAACAAAGAATTCAGAATCTTCCAGACCCAGAAAAAGCAATTGAAAGAAGAATCTTCCAGGAATTAACAGAACAAGAGAGGCATAATTTATTCACAAAATAAAATGGCAGAAAACAAGAAAAAAAACGAGCAAATCGAAGATGCTTCAAAAGAAAAAATAAAAAAAATAGAAAGGCCGAGCATGATTCAGGAAAAGGGCGAGAGAAAAGCAGAAGACAAGCTGGTAAGAATCCTGTCCCAAGATATAGAAGGTAAAATGGGGCTTTATGTTGGACTAACAAAAATCAAGGGGATTTCATGGGGCTTGTCAAAAGCAATATGTGAAAAATTAGGCATGGATAAAAGAAAGAAAATCGGGGATTTAAAGGAAGAGGAAATCAAGAGAATATCAGAATTTATCAAAAATCCAGATGTTCCTACTTTTTTATTTAATAGAAGAAATGATTTTGAAACTGGAATAAACAAGCATTTGACTGGCAGTGACTTGGATTTAAAGAGAGAATTTGATATTAAAAGACTAAAGAAAATAAAGAGTTACAGGGGAGTAAGGCATGTTGCAGGACTGCCTGTAAGAGGACAAAGAACAAAGAGCCATTTCAGGAAAAATAAATCTAAAGGGGCTGGAATTAAAAAGAAAACAGTCATCAAGGAAACAAGCAAATGAAAAGAAAGCATAAGCAATATTCAAAGCCAAGAAGGCCGTATGACAAGGCAAGAATAGACGAAGAAGCCAAGATAATCAAAGAGTATGGATTAAAAAACAAAAGGGAAATTTGGAGAGCAGATGCAAGAATCAAGAGGATTAGAACACTAGCTAAGAGATTGGTTACTGCAGATGAAAAACAAAGAAAAGATTTATTTAACAAGCTAGGAAAAATTGGATTGGGTGTCAGCACAATTGCAGATGTTTTATCCCTGGACAAGAAAGATTACCTTAACAGAAGATTGCAAACAATAGTTTACAAAAAAAACATGGTTCCTACAATAAAAACAGCAAGACAAATGATTGTTCATAGAAAAGTAATGGTGGATGGCAAGGTTTTGAATGTCCCTTCATATATTGTTCCTGTGGAATTAGAAAATAAGATAACATTAAAAATTTCCAAACAAAAGAAAATGCCTGGAAAAAACTCAGAAATTTTGGAGGCAACAAATGAGTGAAGAAATAAAAGAAATTGAAGAGAACAAAGAAGAAGACTTTGAGGAAGAATCAGAAGTCAAAACTTCTAAGAAAAAAGAAGCAGAGGGAGTTGTGAATATTTATACTTCTTTTAATAATACAATTGCTCATGTAACTGACATGGCAGGGCAGACACTTGTCAAGGTTACAGGTGGAATGATTACAAAGCACGACAGACTGAAAGCAAATCCAACTATTGCGATGTTTATTGCAAAAAGACTTGCAGAGAATTTAAAAGAAAAAGGAGTAAAATCATTATATGTAAGGATAAGGGCAAAGACAGGAAATCCTGCCCCAGGGCCAGGAGCAAATGCAATAATCAAAAGTCTTTCAAGAGAAGGATTCAAGATATTAAACATACTCGAAACCACTAAAACTGCCAGAGGAGGGCCAAAAAACAAGGGAGGCAGAAGGGGAAGGAGAGTTTAAAAAGCCAATTCAAGATATTTTAAAATGGAATTAATTGATTCAAAAGAAAACAAGATAGTCTTTAAGGAAAATATTAATGAAAGCATTGCAAATGCAATCAGAAGATACTTTAATCAGGTGCAGATTCTTGCAATTGATGAAGTTGAAATAATCAAAAATGGTTCTGCATTATATGATGAAACAGTTGCTCATAGAATGGGGTTAATTCCAATTGTAAACGAAAAGGTTGGAGAAAAGGGCGGACATTTAAAATTAAATTCTAAAAAAGAAGGATTTGTCTTATCAGAAGAATTAACTGGAGATGTTGATGTTGTTTACGGAAACATACCAATTACTTTCCTTGACAAAGAACAGGAATTAGAATTAACTGCAACAGTAAAGCCTGGAAGAGGGGTAGAACATGTAAAGTTTTCTCCTGGGTTAATGTTTTACAGAAGAGTTTCTGAAATAACAATGGACAAGGAGTTTTTAGAGGATGTGAAGAGAACATGCCCAAATGCTACAATTAAAGAAAAAGGAGATAAGATAATTGTATTGGATGACGGAGTAAAAGAAATCAAAGATGTTTGTGAGGGAATTTGCGAGAGGGCTAATAAAAAAGCAGAAGTAAAAGAAGGGGAAGAGATTATAGTAACTATTGAGGGTTTTGGGCAAATGCCAGTAAAAGATGTTTTCAAAAAATCAATTGAAGTCTTAGGAAAAGACTTGGCTGAAGTTTCTAAAAAGATTAAATAAATAATCTTAAAAACTAATTAATTCTTGTAATTTTGTGCGCGGATATGCCGGAGCGGTCAAACGGGACAGACTCAAGATCTGTTGGCTTAGTGCCTGCGAAGGTTCAAATCCTTTTATCCGCATAAAAGTTTATAAAGCCAGAAAAACTGAAAATTTCATCTGCGAGTTGAATACTCAGCGCATAGCAGAGGAAAATTTTTCTCTGTAAATTAAAAATGAAAAGCAAAACATTAATTGGAAAGCAAGTAGTAAGAAAGAGCAATCAAGAGATAGTGGAAACAATCCTTGCTGCAAAAAAAGAAAAAGCATGGCTTGAAGTTGCTGGAATTCTTTCAGGACCAAGAAGAAATTATCTAAATATTAATCTTCAAGAAATAAGCAAGCAAGCAAAAGAAGGGGAAAATCTTGTTGTGCCTGGAAAGGTTTTATCACAAGGAGAGCTAGACAAAAAAATAAAAATCATTGCTCTTGGATTTTCTGAAGTTGCAAAAGAAAAATTAAAGAAGTCAGGAAGCAAGATATCTTACATGCTAGATGAAATTAAATCCAATCCAGAAGCCAAAGGATTAAGGGTGTTAAAATGAAAGTGCTTGATGGAGCTGGAATGGTAATGGGAAGACTGGCAAGTTATGCAGCTAAAGAAGCCCTAAAAGGAGAAGATATTGCTGTTTTGAATTGCGAGCAAGTGATAATTTCTGGAAATAAAAAAATGAATCTGGAACATTTTCAGGCAAGAAGAAGAAGAGCAGGAAGCGGATTCAAGGGACCTAAACAGCCTAGACCAGCATACATGATGGTTAAAAGAGCAATAAGAGGTATGGTGCCTCAATACAGAAGCGGAAGAGGAAGAGATGCATTCAAGAGAATAAAATGCTATAATGATGTTCCAAAAGAATTTGAAAATGCTAAAAAAATAAATCTTGGGATAAGAAAACCAATAAAGCATAATCTAATCAAGGAGTTTGGAAGATGAAAATTGTAACATCTGGAAAAAGAAAAAGAGCAGTTGCAAGGGCAATAGTTACTGAAGGAAATGGAAAAGTGACTATGAACCAACAAGACTACAAGCAATTATCATTATTTGGAAAATTAAGAATAGAAGAGCCATTAAAAATTGCAGAAGGAATCTTAGGAAAGATAAATTTTGACGCTGCAATAACTGTTCGTGGCGGAGGAGAAATGGGGCAAATAGATGCTGCAAGGATTGCGCTTGCAAGAGGAATAGTAGAATTTACCAAATCCAAGGAAATATTAAAGACATTCATGGCGTATGATAGAAATCTTCTTGTAGCAGATGTAAGAAGAAAAGAATCTTGTAAACCTGGAGATTCAAAGGCAAGGGCTAAGAGACAGACATCATACAGATGATTTCTTTTGACATAAATCGACACAGTCATTAATGTAGACAGACATCATACAGATGATTATTTTTTCTTGATTTTTTCAAGCTTGTCCTGAACCTTATTAAATAATATTGAAGAAACAATTGGCTGATGATTTCCTTCAAATATCTGGTTGTTGAATCTTATCTTGCCTATGTAAGCAAAGTTTGCAAGAATCTTTTTCAGGCCATTTACTGAGAGATTGTGCTTTTTAGCAAGCTTGTTTAATGTCATTTTATCCTGGAGAAATTCCTCAAAAATTTCTTCTATTTCCCTGAAATTTTGAGCTGGAATTAGTTTTCCATTTTCAAGTTTATATCCAAAAGGGCAACGGGACATTAATTCTCCTTGCGAGGCTTTTTTAATCATGCCTTTTTTTTGTTCTTGTCCTCTGGTTCTTGAATATTTTCTAAATGGCTCCAAGGCGTTTCCGTCAAGTTTTTCCTTTATGTATTCATCAACTTCTTCTGGATTATTTGGGCAGAATTGAATGCAAACATCGCAAAAAACCAGCCCATGCTTTAGATTTCCCACACACTCATAATCACACTTGATGCACTTGTCCAT
>JBFYLU010000002.1:0-8448 GCA_041305285.1 Nanobdellota archaeon | reverse complement strand
ATGCAAAAATGCAGGTTCATTGACAGTTGCTACAGATTATGATGTTGAAGGAGAGGTTATTGGGCTGAATATTGTAAGATATCTTTGCGGACAAAAAGATGCATCAAGAATGAAGTTCTCAACTCTGACTTCCAAAGAACTAAATGATTCTTATGAAAAAAAGAAACCAACTCTTAACTGGAACCAAGGAATTGCAGGAGAAACAAGGCATTACCTTGATTGGTATTATGGTATTAATCTATCAAGAGCATTAATGTCTGCAGTCAAAGCAGTAGGAAAATTCAAGATAATGTCAATTGGAAGAGTTCAGGGCCCATCATTAAATCTTATTGTTCAGAGAGAAAGAGAAATCCAAGGATTTAAACCAGAGCAATTTTTCCAGGTTTTTATTACAGTTGATGACAAAAAAAACCAATTGGAATTAAAATATGTCAAGGATATTTTTGACCAAAAAGAACTAAAGAAGTTTGAAAATTTAATTGGGAAAAAAGCAATTGCAGAAACTAAAAAAACCCAGCAAATAGTTCCGCCAAACCCTCCATTTAACTTGACAACTCTTCAAACAGAAGCCTATAAACTCTTTGGAATAACTCCATCTCAAACACTTAAAATCGCACAGGGATTGTATCTTGCTGGTTTGATTTCCTATCCAAGAACTTCATCTCAAAAACTTCCTGCTGCTATTGCCTACAAGGAGATTCTTGAAAAAATTGCAAAAAGATTCAAGGCAGAATCACTAATCAAAAGGCAAACTCCAGTTGAAGGAGCAAAAACAGACCCAGCCCACCCTTCTATTTATCCAACAGGAGAGTTTCAAGCACTAGATGGACAAGATGAAAAAATTTACAATCTTATTGCCAAGAGATTCCTGGCTTTGTTTTGCGAGGATGCAATTATTGCCAGAAAAACAGTAAAAGCAACCATAAATAATTTGGATTTTACTGCAAATGGAGCTCAAATCATTAAAAAAGCCTGGATGGAAATCTACCCAAGAAGCACAAAAGAAGCAGAAATCCCAGACATGAATGGAGAAGTTGACATAATCAACCAAAGAACAGAAGAAAAAGAAACCCAGCCTCCAAAAAGATACTCTCCTGCTTCTATTTTATCAGAGCTTGAAAAAAGAAATCTTGGAACAAAAGCCACAAGAGCTTCTATTTTAGAAACACTGTATGACAGGGGGTATATACAAGACCAAAGCATAAAAGCAACTCCATTAGGAATGTCTCTTATTGCAACTCTTGAAAAACACTCCCCCATAATAATAGACGAAGAACTTACAAGAAATTTTGAAAAAGATATTGAAGAAATTGAAGAAGCAAAAAAATCAAACATTCTTGAAGAAGAAGAAAAAATTCTTGACAAGGCAAAAAAAACAATCACTGGAATAATAACAGACTTTCAAAGAGAAGAAAAAGATATTGGAAATGAATTAGTTGATGCTAATGTAAAATACAGGGAACAGCAAAAAATAGAAAACAGATTATGCTTGTGCCCAAAATGCAAAAAAGGCTACTTGACAATAACTTACTCAAAGAAAAACAGGAAGTTTTTTGTTGCATGCGATGCATATCCTGAATGCAGAAATACTTTCTCTCTCCCTCCTCATGGAACAATAAAGAAAACAGAAAAAGTTTGCAATGAATGCGGTTTTCCTTTAATGATGTCTTTGATGAAAGGCAAAAAACCCTGGTTTTTCTGTTTCAATCCAGAGTGCCCATCAAACAAAAAGAGAATAGAAGAATACAGGAAAAGGCAAGAACAAGGGCAATAAGATTATTTTGTTTCTCCATTATTCAGCTTTATAACTAATCCGCTTGCAACTCTCAATGATTCTGATGTACGAGGCAATTTTAAATCATCTCCTAAATGCCCTTCTATTAATGAAAGCATTACTTCTCTTTCATCTTGGGTAAGCCTGACTGTATGAAATTTATCATTGAAAACAAACCTCTCTCCAAAATATTCCCTTGAATCAGAAATTATAGGGTCTTCTTCACTTGCTTTAAGATATTCTAATAAATGCGCTACTCGTTTTTCTATTGGCCCTTGATGCAGACTAACTCCAAAGCCTTTTTTTACATGCAATAAAAAAGTATAAGTTGTTTGAAATGCCCCTCCAAACTCATGGTGCAAGGCTCTTGCTGTAGCAATAGTATCTCCATATCCTTTTCCTATTCTAGGTGAAACAAATTCAGACAGTTTCTTGAAATATTCTAAGTCATTCATGAAATTTCACACTTGAATAGATATTTAAGGCTTACTATTCCCAGCTTTGGTGAAACCCTATTTCCTAGTTAATTATATAAATCTCTTTTATCAGCTAGGTTCATGCTTGTCAAAATCTTAGGAAGCTTGGATATTTGTGCAGGAATTATTTTATGGCTGAATATTCTATTCCCAATCCCAGCAATCCTTCTAGGAATACTCGGAGTCTGCATTTTGGCAAAAGGATTAATCTTTGTTGGATTTGGCTTGGATATTTTGAGTGCAATGGACATAATTGCAGGAATCATAATCATCATAACTGCAACAATAAGCATGCCAGCAGTATTAATCTCAATCATATCAATCTATCTCATAGGAAAAGGCGTGATTAGTGTTTTGTAATGTAAAAATCCTAACTAATCTATTAATTCTAAGCTTATTATAGCATTGTTCGACTATTGCAAGAAGTATATGCGTCCTTAATTAAAAAGAGGTGATAATTTATCCCTTAAAGAATATACTGCTTTTTGAAATTATGTAGAATTCTAATTGCTGGCAGGTAAGTTGAACAAGAATTGGGTTCAGAATGATTAATAGATAAGGATATTAATTACGAGTATGCGAGGCTATCTTTATCAAAACATCAAATATTTAAATCATCTTTCATATTATCTATTATGAAATATTTGGTGACATCAGGATTAATTGGAGGTTTTGTTGGGTTAATCTTGCTTGCAATTTACTCTTTAATAACTAGTATTTCACAAGCTTTTACAATATTTATAATAGGATTTATTATAGGAGCAGTTGTTGGAATTGCAATCAGGGAACTAATAGTTTTTCCACGACAATTAAGAAAATTAAACCTTCTTGAAAGCAAGCCAAAAAAGAGGAAATAATGAAAAAGTGGTTAAAATACGGGATAATCTTAGGAATAATTGGAATAGTAGCTCATTTATTGATTAATTTTGTTCCATTAATTATAGGAGGTATCCAAAACTCCCCAAATTTAACAAGCATGTCTAATATTAACTTAGGATATAATGTCAAACAAATAATAATTTATTTTACTGTGGGGTTTGTTATCGGTAGTTTAGTTGGATTTATTATAAGTAAATTTAAACAAGAGGAAATAAAATGAACGCATTAGTATTAGCTGGATTATTAGGAGGAGTAGGAGGACTGACAAGAGGAATTGTTGGACTGTTAAAAGCTCTCTCAATAAAAAGAAAAATTCTTTGGAATTATTATGCAATAACAGTTGCAATTGCAATCATAATCGGTGTTTTTGTTGGCATTGTCTTTGACTTTGACCCTAGATTATCCCTTTTGGCAGGTTATGCAGGCACAGACATCCTAGAGGGAATATATAAAAGCTTCAGTGTGCAAAAGGTATATGTGAGGAAAAAATGAAAAAGTTAATGATTTTGTTTATGAGCATAATATTAATATCTTTAGTAACAGCTCAAGAGACAGTAAGCAAACTTAATTTTACACTCTTAAGAATGATTATATTTATTCTCCTGCCAATTGCAGTCTTAGTTATCTCAGCTATTTTATTAAAAAACAAATTAAAGGATAAATTATGGTTAAAATGGGGATTGTTATTTGAAATACTTCTAATAGGACAAATACTTTCATATCTAGTATGTTATTATACATTAATTTGTAACGGCATTGAATGGTGCGGAATAGAATGTTTGTTTCCAGTATGGCCTCAATTTTATATGCTAAATGTACTAGGAAGTAGTTTAATTACCATATCTCTTTTAAGTATGCTTGTCTATTTCCTTGTCGGAGCCTTAATAGGTTTTATAATACAAAAGGCGAAATCAAAATGATGAAACTATATCCATTAAATGATAATGATAAATTTCTAATAGAAAGAGCAAGAGAAGTGATTATGAAAAATTACACAAAATCAAACAAATACAATATGACAGTTGCTACTGCTCTTGTTTCCAAAGAAGGCAAGGTTCATGTTGGAGTTAATTTTGAAAACAAAGTCTCATCTGACACTTCAATCTGCAGTGAAATGGCTGCAATTGCCAGGCTTATTGGACATAATGAAAAGAAAATAGGCACAATTGTTGCAGTAAGCGAAGACCCAGCAAAACCAGGAGAATACAAGATTATGACTCCATGCGGTTCATGCGAGGAAGTAATAAAGAGATTTGGAAATCCTTATGTAATTATTTCTGACACAGACAAGGTAAGGGCAAAGAACCTTTATCAATGCAAGGAATAAAATGCCACATATCTCAATCAACATCTCAGACGAGGAAAAAACAATTCTAAAAAAGCGTGCAGACAAGAATTTCCTTTCATTGACAGAACAAGCAGAGGACATAATCAGGCGTTCCTGCATAAATCAAAAAAACAAATCCTCAGCAAAAGAGCCTCCTTGCGATGACAAGTTAGTCAGCATTTTCTCAAGAGCAAGAAGAGGAAGACAGATTAAAAGAAGATAATTAACTAAAAAATCCCTTTAAAAAAATCAATAATTCTTGAAAGCAAAGAAACATTGTTTTCAGTCTCAGCAACGACATTTCCAGTTACATTAGAAGAATAATCTAGATTATTATCTATAACAGTAAAAGTTACCTTGCCTGTCTGGGTTATTCCTGCACTAATAAAATAACTGCTGATAATTAAAAGAGCTAAAAAGATAAACAATAACTTTTTCATAATACTAAAGAAATTCCAAGAATTATATATCTTGCTATTTACCAGCACTGAACATTATCAAAAAATTTCTCAAGCCCGTCTTTTGATAATCCAGAAGGCAATCCCATGCACTGTGTCATTACCTTGACAAGCCTGTTTGTATCTGACTTTGTAGGAGAAATAGCAGTTCTAAATGTCAAAGGCAATAAAGTAACACTATGATAGTTTGCATTAGGGTCATTATTAAAACATTCCTTAGAGCAATAAATAAACATAGTGGATGAATCTCTTATTCCCATATAGGCATTATAAGCAATGCTGATTAATCTTGGAGTATTAGAACAATTCTGCCCTCTGCATGGCTTGACACTCTTGAAATGATTAGCAACATACTCAACAAAATCAAACCTCTCAGCAAGAGAATGTTTTTTCACTTTGTCAATAAGCCAGGTAAAATATTTGTAATCTTTCAAAGCTATCTGCTCTACACTCAGGTCTTTCATTCTTCCAAAAGGCATAATTTCTGGCATATCAAAAGAGAATATAAGGATTATTTAAGCATTGTTATAACTAACCTACTGCTTCATCTTCATCAGGCTCTATTCCAGCCTCGATAAAAGATTTTAACTCTTCATTATAGATTTTGTATGAGTCCTTAATCAATTCTGCATCGATATTCTCCAAGAAAGACTTCCAGTCAGATGCAGAATAAGGGACTATAACAACTGTTTCACTAGGAGATTCAGCAAATAATTTTATCAAATCCAAGAATACAGCATCAGTTTGGTTATAAAGAAATATTACCATATGTGTGCCATTAAATGCAATCATATTATCATCTTTGAATATAACTAATTCAACACTTGGAGCAGGTGGAGGGGCCGTGTCAAATAATTTCTTTTCCAATCCACGCCTTCTTGTTAATCCAGCTAATACTACTCCTTTTTTTCCTTTAACAGTTGCTTTATTCCATTCCAAGAATTGACTTGAAGCCTTTTGATAATCTCCTGTATTAAGATACCTCAATAATGTGCTCCCCCTAAAGTTTGAACCTCCAATATTAAACACAAGAGTTGACAAGGCATCATACTGGTTCTGGTTTAAGTCTATTTTAACATATCTTTTTATTGGATCCTCAGCAATCTTTTTCACATCTTGGAGCAATAATCTTTCAGCCTGCTCTTTTGTAATTGTTCCTGTCCAAAGATTAATTCCTTCAAAAGTCTCTGTCTTTGATGTAATTACATGTCCATATCCTATAGTTGGTTTTCCAGCTGAGCATGGATATCTTTGTGCTCTAAATCCTTCAAATTGTTTTATTAATTCTACTACTTGATTTGAAGCAGTTTTTTCTTTGACACTTTCAGGAGTAGGATTTCTAGAAGCTCTTGCTGCATCTATATACAATCCAAAACCACTTCCACAATTAGAACAACTAAATCCAGTTCCGCATGCTCCACTGAATTCATCAATGCAAGTAGAACAGGTTCCTGCTCTTAAGAATTCTCCTGTGAGATTGTAATACCATCCCTCTGTAATATTTTCTTCACTTTTGCAAATAGGTGTTCCTTTTGATTCATTATAGCACATGGCTTGTTCTGTATATACTGTTTTTCCAGTCATAGTTGAAAATCCTAAAATTGCTCTAAAAATAGTCCATGGACTTTTTTGTGTTGCTGTTACAGGACAGAAATTTGTTTCAGGATCTGGGAGAGTAAATCCATTTAATCCTTCACAACAAGGCAATAACTCACTTGCAAACCCTCCTTCCAAAGTGCAATTAGTTGCATTTGACTGATTATCAATTACTGATTGATTGCACGCTCCATTTTCACATAAGTATCCAAAAGGACAAGCGATTACACTAAAACTATAATTATTCCCAACACAAAAATATTCTGTTAGTAATCCAGAAGTAAGATTGCATGTATCTACAAAAATAAAATCTGTTCCTAATACAAATCCCTTTGTATAAATATTATTGCCCCCATCACTATCACTGCAAGTAAAAACACTTTGATTGCACTGCGGATCTGCCATGTCTATTAATCCATTGCAATTATCATCTATAGAATTACTGCAGTTCTCAACAACTCCGGGATTTATCAAAGGATTATTATCATCACAATCACATTCCAACCCACTGCACAAAGGACATAGTGAAGAATACCTATAAGGAACATATCCATCATTATCTAAATCACATTCCATGCATGAGGTATCTATAGTTGAATATTCAAAATTATAAGTAGCTGTGCATACTCCCATTTTATTTGCTGAGCAATTTTCTTCAGTTGTCCATGCTCCATCACAAAACTGCCTTAAACTATTTTCAGTTACCCCTCCGCATTTTCTTAATCCAGGAAGGCAGAATGTTCCGCCTAATGGCTCGCATTGTCCTGTATTCTCACACATTCCAGTATTATAATTATAAGCACAATTATAACATGTTGCAACTCCATTATTCAAAGAGCATGTTGTCTTGCATGAATATTCATCAAAGTTTGCAACAGAACAAGGTCCAGACAAGCAAGTTCCAGGTCCTTGAGAAGAACATCTATGAGCATATTGACAAGAATAATCATCAAACCTGCAATCTAATGCATCCATGTATCCTCCCTGCACGCAAGGAACTAAAGCAGAAACACCAGAAATTCCAATGCCTATTAATAATATAAAGCAGAATCCAAGAATAATCAACCCTCTTTTCATAATCTAAAAACCCTTCAGAGATATTTAAACTTTATGTCAAAAAGAAATAATCAAGCTGCCTGATAATAATTAATCATAAGACTTCCGCCGATTAATCTCATGTCTCCATCTGAGTTTATTGCAGCAGGCGCCCATTTCACAGCTTCTTTAGGTGCAGAGGATAATATCTTTTTCATTAAACCTTCTTCTCTCAGCATCATTCTCAATCCATTATCAGAAAGCCATGGAGCATTATTCTCCAGAGGATTATCTACTTGTATATAAGTGCAACTAAGAATCTGAAATCTTCCAGAACTATAATCTTCATCAGTCATCTCAATTAGAGTTGCCATAATAAAAATATAATCAGGGAATATTTAAGCATTATTGTAATCTAAACATTCATCTATAAAATTATTTATTTCTTGAATCTATTGGATGATACAAACCCTCAAGAAAGTCGACTGTTCTAGATATCCCAGCACAAATAGTTTCAGGAACAACATCTAACAAAAATCTCTCCGCTCCTGTTCTTCCAATTCTCATTGCAGCATACTTTGCCAAGGCATCCATATCTAGACAAAAAAAATCTTCTGGCATTAGATTATATCTCCTGGAAGAAAGAACCAATCGCGGACGATTCATCCAGTTTACGTCACTTATCAAAACATGATAATCAGGTGTTGAAACATTAACATCTCTTAAAGGACTAGACTTTATTTGGTCTTGAACATAAACTGGGAAAAAAGCCTGAGCTGCTTTTCTGTCTGAAGCAAAAAAACTTCTTACATCTCTTGCTTGCTCAAATTTCTCTTTCCATGTCTTGTAATCCATAAGGAAACATCAATATTAGAGATATTTAAACTTTATGCAGAATACATT
>JBFYLU010000001.1:0-4739 GCA_041305285.1 Nanobdellota archaeon | reverse complement strand
ATTTTTTCCCAGTTTCCATGAGTCATTAAACCTGCAACCTGCCCCCATGTTCCTTTTCCAGAAGATAATAATGCTATAAGTTCCATATTAAAAAACAGCATAAACTCTTTTTAAGAATTGGTGTTGTTATTTGATATATGGGATAAAGTTTAAAGACTGATATTCTGTTGAAAGTTTAACCGATTGAACCATATCGCTGAAGTTCATTTTCTGGGCATAGGCGCATAATATGGGAGGTTAAACAGGAGAAAAAATGGATTTAAATCAAGAACTAAAAAAAGCATTAGTTGAATTAAGAAAGGAAAAGCCAAGAAAGTTTGACCAGACAGTAGACCTGATTATAAACCTGCAAAAATTTGATGTTAAAAAAACCTCAATTAATTTATTTGTAAATGTTCCCCACAAGATAAAAGACAAGAGAATTGCTGCATTTTTAGAAACAAAAAGCCCTGAAGTTGACACAATAACTTTTGCAGAATTCAAAAAATATTCAGACAAAAAGACTTTGAAAAAACTAGTAAATAGCTATGATTTTTTTATTGCACAGGCAAGCCTTATGCCAAAAGTTGCTGCTGCATTTGGGAGGATGCTTGGACCATCTGGAAAAATGCCCTCGCCTCAGCTGGGAATTGTTGCAAGTGCAGATGAAAAAACAATAAAAGAAGTGAAGAAAAAAATTAACAATAGTGTCAAAATCAAGGTAAAAGAATCAAGCATAAAGTTAGCAGTAGGCAAACAGAGCATGAAAGATGAAGATATTGCAGAAAATGCAACAACTGTTTACAATGCAACAATAAAGGTTCTTCCAAAAGACCTTGAGAATGTGAAAAATATTGAAATTAAATTTACAATGAGCAAGCCTCAAAAAATATCAATAAGATGAAATCTGAAAGAAAAAAACCAATAGCTGAATCAAAGGTTAAGTCAGTAAAAGAATTAAAAGGTTTGATAGAAAGCAAGAAAACTATTTTAATTGCCTCTATAAAAAATCTTCCAGCTTCACAATTTCAAGAAATAAGCAAAAAACTCAGAGGAAAAGCAATAGTAAAGGTTCCTAGAAAGAATCTGCTTTTCAGAGCATTAGATGAGTCAAAAAACAAGGAAGCAAAGGAACTGGAAAAACATTATGAGAATAGTGTTGCATGGCTGTTCTCTGATTTAGATAGTTATGATTTAGCAGCTGAACTTTTGAAAAGCAAGACAGCAGCAAGAGCAAAACCAGGGCAAGAAGCTCCGATGGACATTGAAGTTCAGGCAGGGCCTACTGATTTGCCTCCTGGGCCTGCAATAAGCGAGCTTGGAGCAGTTGGATTGCAAGTAATGATTGAAAAAGGAAAGATTGCAATAAAGAATCCAAAAGTTATTGTCAAGGCTGGAGAAAAAATCTCTCAGGCAGCAGCAGATGTAATGACAAAATTAGATATAAAGCCCTTTTCAATTGGATTTGTTCCTCTGACTGCACTAGACAATGAAACAAAGAAAATATACTTAGAGATTAAAATAGATTCCAAGGAAGCAGCAGAAGACCTGAAGAATTCATTTGCAAAGGCATTAGCTTTTGCTGTTGAAAGAGGGTATGCAAATCCTGAAACAATAAGATTTATGCTTGGAAAAGCTGGAATATATGAAAAAGCCCTGACAGCATTGCTTAATCAAACTCCTGAAATTAAAAATCAGGCAGAGGAAAAATAAATGGAATATGTATATGCAGCACTTTTGTTGCACAAACTCGGAAAAGAAGTTAGTGAAGAGAATGTGAAAAAAGTAGTTGCAGCAACTGGCTCAGAGGCTGACGAATCAAAAGTCAAATCTCTAACTGCTAGTTTAAAGGGCGTAGACATAGCAAAAGAATTAGAAAGTGCTAGTCTAGTTTCTGCTGCTCCAGCTGGAGGAAATGCACATGCTGGCGAAGAGAAAAAAGCAGAGAAAGAAGAAAAGAAAGAAGAAAAAGCGCCTGCTGCAGAAGGACTATCTGCTCTGTTTGGATAAATTTAATTTTTATTTTAATCCATATAACAGATAGTTCCAAACTTTATTCTAGTTTGAAAACTAGGATAATTATATTTTTAATGTCAGTATAACTCAAAAAAAGATGTGGAACCTATATCGGCAAGATAAATTTCTAGAACCATTGCATTTCTCTAACGGAAAAACCCAAAAAGATGTTGTAAAAGAGGTATTGGAAAGTGTAAACCAAGGCAATAAGATAATTTTTATTCATGGAGTCTGCGGTACTGGAAAAAGTGCGATTGCATTGAATATAGCAAGAAAGCTTGGAAAAGCCTCAATAGTTGTTCCTGGCAAAGTCCTCCAGAACCAGTATAAGCTTGACTATGAAAATGACAAGTATCTTTTGGGAAAAGACAATAAAAAGTTGAGGATTAGTGTATTAACAGGAAGAAAAAACCATAAATGCAAGTTCTTGGAAGAAAACCAGAGGATTATTCCAAGCATAAAAAAAGAAACCAATTCAACACTGGATATTTTTAGGGGGGAAAACAAAAAAGAAAAAAAAGCAGAAGAGAACAATGCAGATGTTTGGGATTTGCCATGCAAAATCGACATCAAGGAAAAAAATTGGAATAAAATAAAAGAATACATTTCTCAAAATCCCAAAACAGACCCAACAAAATTCAGTGAAATAAGAGATGTAACAAGAGCTTCTGTTGCAGGAGCATGCCCTTATTGGAGTCCTGTTCTTCCAGCAAAATTTGAGTTAAAGTCTCATCCAGACTCTAAAAAGAAATCTTATGCAGGACTCGGTGGAACTGAATTTATAATACATTATGGAAAACCAGGATGCAAGTTTTATGAACAGTTTGATTCATATATTAATTCAGATATAATTGTTTTTAACTCAATGAAATACCTCTTGGAATCTTACTTGGGCAGAAAACCCTCAACTGAAGTTGAGATAATTGATGAATGCGATGAATTCCTGGATAAATTTTCAAATCAAAGAACAATCAACCTGGAAAAATTGCAAAATGCACTAATCTACACTATTGGTTATGGAGAGAGTTTTGAAAATGCTTCAAAAGAAATTGGAGAGCTATTAAAACATCTGAAAAAAGACAATAGAATTGCAGAGGCTATTGAAACAGGAAGCATTACTCCCTTGAAGCAAACAGGCATTTATGATTTGTTAAGAATTTTCTTGAAAAACCCTGAATTTTTGCAAGAAATAGACGACGAAAGCTATTTTTTTGACTTGGAGGAAACAGCCAGAATGTTTGCAGATTTCTTGGAGGAAAGTTATGTTATTTTTTCCAAGAAAGATAACCAGATAATTGCTGGAGTTGTCACAACAAATCTAGCCAAAAGATTCAAGGAGATGAGGGATAAGAACAAAGTCATTGTAATGATGTCTGGAACAATTCATTCTGAGCATGTTTTAAAGAATATTTTTGGGATAAATGATTTTAAGATTATTGAAGCTGAAACAAAAGCTCAAGGAAAAATAGAGGTATTGAGAACTGGCTTGGAAAAAGACTGCAAGTACTCTAATTTCTCAAATGGAACAATAACCAGAGGAGATTACTTGAAGTCATTAAGCAAATGCCTTGAAATTGCAAAAAAGCCTGTGCTGGTTCATATCCATGCTTTTAGTGACTTGCCGAGTGAGAAAGAACTCAAAGAGTATGAAATAAACAATGTGGTCAGCAGAGAAAAGTTAATTGAGATTCAGTCAGAAGACAAAGATGAAAAAACTATTGAAAAATTCAAAAAAGGCGAGATAGATGTTCTTTTTTCAACAAAAGCTTCAAGAGGCATGGATTTTCCTGGAGAACAATGCAATAGCATAATTTTCACAAAATATCCCAATCCAAATGTAAAAGACGCTTTTTGGAGGATATTAAACAAGACAAGGCCTCAAGATTACTGGGATTTTTACAAAGACAAAGCAAGGAGAGAATTATGGCAAAAAGTTTACAGGGGACTTAGATTTAAAGAGGACCATGTTTATGTTTTATCTCCTGATTCACGGGTTTTGAATGCTTTTGAGAACTAATCTTCTTCTTTTAAGTCAGCAATTTCTGATTCTGCTTTTTCAAGAGCAAATGCAGCTTCCTTAAATTCTTTTTCAGGCACTTTTGATTTTTTTGATTCTTCAAGAACCAAATCTTGTGCTAGTTTTATGTGCTCTTCTGCAAGTTCAATCTCTTCTTTTGCCATTATTTTTTATGCAGATAATAATTTATAAATCTATCTTGAACTTTGTTAAGATTTCTGGAGAAATCACTGGACTTATATTCCAGTATTACGCCTCCTGCCAGTGCTCGCAATCCCGCACGAAGTTCCTTATGGATTATGCTTCTACCACGAAATTGCTCGTCGAACCGCGAGGACACCAAGGTTTCCTTCGCTTAACCTTCCTTTTAAATGATTATTGAATTTTGTTAAGAATTCCCGCAGAATTTGCAGATTTTCAATCTGCACACGCCCCCGCCAGGAATCGAACCTGGTAGCCCAAAGGGCCCTGCTCTCTTGTTTGACAAAACCTTGACGAACAAGTGTAAGGTTTTATCCTTAACTCAAGGCAGGTGCAATACCATTATGCGACGGAGGCTCATTACATTCGCCTCCTTTGCTAACAACTCATTTCATGACTTGTAGGGACGGAGGCTTATCATGCATCAAGCACTAAAATAGTGATTATCAAGAAGTTTTAAATCTTTTTATATTACAACCCAAAAACCCTTTTCCAAAACGGCTTTTTAATGACAATGGGCTTGTTG